>NZ_JANMWY010000010.1:0-4240 GCF_031380695.1 Sphingomonas sp.
CTGACCTACATGGGCCTCGTCACCGGCGACGCCGCCCGCACCTTCCGCATCGGCAGCGAAAGCGCGACCAGCGTCTCCGCCTTGATGTCGATGGCGCTGATCGGCGTGGGCCACCTTGTCGGCATCGCGGTCGGCATCGCCATGTTCCTCGGCATGCTGCTCAGCTGGGCCGTCCTCGTCCCCTACTTCGCCAGCGCCGCGTTCAACGGCGGCCTTGCGGCCAACGGCGGCGACCTCGCCAAATATGTCGGCGTCATCTTCCACGACAAGGTTCGTTACATCGGCGCCGGCACGATCGGCATCGCCGCCATCTGGACGCTGCTGAAGCTAGTCGGCCCGATCGTCGGCGGCCTGCGTTCCGCCTTCGCCGCCAGCCGCGCGCGCCAGGCGCAGGGCAACGCCAGCCTCGACCTGACCGAGCGCGACCTTCCGATTGGCATCGTCGGCGGCACCATCCTGGCGGCGATGATTCCGATCGGACTGCTCCTCGCCGCCTTCGCCCAGACCAACCCAATCGCCGCCAGCCCCGGCCTGACCATCGCCGTCACCATCGCCTATGTGCTCGTCGCGGGCGTGATCATCGCGGCGGTATGCGGCTACATGGCCGGTCTGATCGGCGCGTCGAACAGCCCGATCTCGGGCGTCGGCATCCTCGCCGTGCTCGGCATTTCGCTGATCCTCGTCGCCCTGTTCGGCCGCCACCTCGGCGTCGACGAGACCAAGAGTCTGGTCGCCTATGCCTTGTTCGTGACCGCCATCGTATTCGGTGTCGCGACCATCTCCAACGACAATCTCCAGGACCTCAAGACCGGCCAGCTGGTCGGCGCGACGCCGTGGAAACAGCAGGTCGCGCTGGTCCTCGGCGTGCTGTTCGGCGCGGTCGTCATCCCGCCGATCCTGACCGTCCTGAACACCGCCTTCGGCTTCGCCGGAACCCCCGGCGCCGGGCCGAACGCGCTCGCCGGCCCGCAGGCTGCGCTCATCTCGAACATCGCCCAGGGCGTACTCGGTGGAAAGCTCGACTGGAACCTGATCATCGTCGGCGCGGCGATCGGCGGATGCGTCGTCATCATCGACGAACTGCTCAAGGGAACCGGCAAATATTCCCTCCCGCCACTGGCGGTCGGCATGGGCATTTACCTGCCGATGGACATCACGTTGCTGATCCCGGTCGGGGCGTTCATCGGCTGGTTCTACAATCGCTGGGCCGAGAAGTCGCCCAACCCCGCCTTCGCCGAGCGACTGGGCGTGCTTATGGCGACCGGCTTGATCGTTGGCGAGAGCCTGTTCGGGGTCGCCTTCGCCGGCATCGTCGCCGCCACGCGCAGCGACGCGCCACTCCAGATCGTCAAGGACTTCCCGCTCGCCGTGCCGCTCGGCCTGCTGCTGTTCTTCGGGTCGATCGCCTTCCTTTATTTCCGCACGCGCAGCGACGCCGCCATCCCGATCGACGGTTCCGGCGGCCCGCTGATCAGCGAAGCGACGGTCCGTTGATGGACCCGCTCCACCTCGGCCAGTCGAGCAGCCTCCCCGCCGTCCCCGAAGCGGCCACGCTCGACTATGTCCCCAACCCGCGCGCCGGCGCGCTCTATCTGGTGCGCTTCGCCGCACCGGAGTTCACCTCGCTCTGCCCGGTCACCGGCCAGCCCGACTTCGCCCATCTGGTCATCGACTATGCCCCGGCCGACACGATCGTTGAATCGAAGAGCCTCAAGCTGTTCCTGGGCAGCTTCCGCAACCATGCCGGCTTCCACGAGGACGTCACCGTCGGCATCGGCCAGCGCCTGTTCGACGAAATGAAGCCGCGCTGGCTGCGGATCGGCGGCTACTGGTTTCCGCGCGGCGGCATCCCGATCGACGTGTTCTGGCAAAGCGCTGTGCCGCCCGAGGGCCTGTGGCTCCCGGATCAGGGGGTCGCGCCCTATCGCGGCCGTGGCTGAAAAGGAGACGCGATGATGGACAGTCTTGTCACCACCGACTTGCTGGCGCTCGAACTGGGCGCGCCTGACCTCGTCATTCTCGACTGTTCGATGTTCATGGCCGCCGACGGTCGCGATCCCGCTGGTGAGTTTGCCGAGACTCATATCCCCGGCGCGCGCTTCCTCGATATCGAGGCATTGTCGGACGACGCCCACCCCGCCCCGCACATGCTGCCCGATGCCGCATCGTTCGGCGCGGCGATGGAGGCGCTCGGCGTCGACCGCGACGACCGCATCATTCTGTACGACAACAGTCCGCTGCGCAGCGCCACGCGCGGCTGGTTCATGCTGCGCCACTATGGAGCGGAGCATATCGCGATCCTCGACGGCGGCCTGGCCAAGTGGAAGCGCGAAGATCGGCCGGTCGAGAGCGGCTCACCCGCCCCGCGCAAGGCCTGCTTCGATGCCATCGCACACCCGGAAAAAGTCGTGAGCAAGGCCGACATACTAAGCGGCATCGGCCTTCCCCTCGCCGACGCCCGCGGCGCGGCGCGGTTCGACGGCAGCAGTCCGGACCCGCGTCCCGGCATCGCGCCCGGCCACATCCCCGGTGCCTGCAACCTGCCCTACGCCGCGCTCTACCGTGACGACGGCACGCTTCAGTCCGATGAGGTCCTCGCCAAGGCCTTTGCCGATGCGGGGCTCGATCCGGTCGCTCCGTTCGTCGCCAGCTGCGGATCCGGAGTCACCGCCACCTCGCTGCTATTCGCCGCCTACCGGCTCGGCGCCAAGGGCACGAAACTCTACGACGGCAGCTGGAGCGAATGGGGCGCGGACCCGGCCACCCCGAAGGAAACGGGGCCAGCGCGGTAAGGAGTTGCAATAACGAGAAGTCCTAAAGACTGAATAGCCGGTCCAGCTCGAGCAGTTCCGACCGCAGCGTGTCCGCCAGCCGGGCCAGCGATTTGGGATGCGGCTCGAGCCCCGCAGCGCGCTGCTCGGCAAGTATCTCCAGCCCCGCCGCCGCCGCCTGGGCACTCTCGACCGAGCGCTGATCCGCCCGCCGCCGCTTGGCCGCGCTTTTTTGCGCCCAGGCCGTGGGAACCACGGGAGCAACCCCCTCGCTCGTCACTCCCGCCGCCAACTCGACGATCGTCAGCGCTGTGCGGATGCTCGCCAGCCGGGTGATCGCTTCGTCATAGGGACGAAGCTTTTCGGCGTGGGCCGTGTCGGGCAGGAAATGGATCATCCGGTTGGATTAACCCGCCTCCCCTAACGAAAGGTAAATCAGGCCGCCGGGGCGTCGATGTCGCGCAGGATCCACCCGCGCTGCGGGATCGTCTCGATGAACTCCGCCCCGTTCGACGCATTGCGCAATTTCTTGCGCAGCTTGGAGATGAACACGTCGATGATCTTGGGCTGCGGCTGATCGTCGGCGCGGCGATAGAGATGCTTCAGCAGCATCGTCCGCGTCACCACATTGTTACGCGCATAGGCGAGCAGTTCCAGCACGCGATATTCCATCTCGGTGATGCCGATCGGGTGACCGTCGATGCGGATCAGCCGCTGGCTCTGGTCGACCGCCAGCCGACCGCCGCACAATGTCGCCGGCATGTCGCCGCCCGATGCCCTGATTGAGTTGAGCAGCTTCGACGCCGCCTCCTCGCTTTCGTCGGCGGTCATCACCGCCGGCGATCCCAACAACTGCGACTGGATATCGCCGATCAGCTGATGCGCTTCCTCGACCAGCCGCGAGCCTTCCTCGAACCGCCGCCGCGACCGTTCGAGCATGGCTTCGACTTCGACCAGCCGCGCCGGGAGCGTCGCCTCTGTCATTATTGCGGAGTGGACGCGGTGGCGTCCTGACCGTTGCCCGCCGGCGTCGCGAGGATCGTCGGCGTCGCCGCGCCCTTGTCGACCACCCGCGTATCGGGATCGCCAGCGGTCGACCGCGCGCCCACTGCCGCCCGCTCGCGCCCGGCATTGTCTAGGATCTGGCGCTCGGTCGTGCTGCGCGGCCCCGGCCCACCGAACAGCGCGTCGATCGCCTGGCTCTGCGCGTCGGTCGCGGTCAGGCCGACGGTACCGGCGACCGGCGGGGTCAGCGTATAGTCGGGCGGGATTACCAGCGGCGCGTTGCGCGCCACGGCGAACTCGTCGAGCGCCTTGGTCTTACCGCGCAGCGCGCCGCAGCCGGTCAGGGCGAGGGTGCCGGCGGCGATGAGAAGAGGCAGGACCTTACGCATTGATATTCTCCTTGGGGCTGCCGTCGCGCAACAGGAACGCGCGCAGCAGCAGGATTACGACACCGATGCTAATCG
>NZ_JANMWY010000047.1:0-2255 GCF_031380695.1 Sphingomonas sp.
TCGCGGGGACGGTGGCGGTGGCGCAGCGGCTTGGACGCAAGCCGCGGATGCTGGTCGCGAAAATGGGGCAGGACGGGCATGACCGGGGGGCGAACCTGGTCTCCTCGGCGTTCGGCGACCTGGGGTTCGAAATTGTCCCCGGCCCGCTGTTCCAGACCCCGCGCGAGGCGGCCGAGATGGCGGTCGCCAAGGCGGTCGACGTGGTCGGCGCTTCATCCCTGGCGGCGGGGCACAAGACGCTGATCCCCGAGCTGATCGACGCGCTGCGCGATCTGGGGGCGGCCGACATCAAGGTCATCGCCGGCGGGGTCATCCCGGCGCAGGACTATGCCATGCTGCGCGCGGCGGGGGTGCAGGCGATCTTCGGGCCGGGGACCAATCTGGCCGATGCGGCGGACGAAGTGCTGCGGTTGCTCGGGCACAACAAGCCGCCGGTGGACGAGACGGTGGATTGAACTCGGTCTCTACCAAATGTATAGCTGATGGTAGAAGGGAGTTTGCCATGGGCGCGCAGATGAACATCAAGAGCGAAGAGGCTTACGCCTTGGCCTCCGAAATTGCCCGGCGCGATGGGGTCAGTCTGACCCAGGTCGTTGTGGATGCTCTACGCGCTTGGGAGCGAAACCGCGACAGCGATGCCATTTACGCGCGAGCCTTGGAGATATGCCGCGATACCGCGCCGCGGCTTCCGGCGACGCTCCTGTCCATTGCGCATGGTGATTTGCTTTACGACGAGAACGGGCTTCCCGCTTGATCGTGGACACATCGGTCATCGTTGCCATGCTGCAGCTGGAGCCGGACGCGACAGAGCTGCTCCGTCTCCTCAGTCGAAGCAGCGATACGCGCATTTCGGCGGGGACGTTCCTGGAATGCGGCATCGTCATCGACAGCGCCAAGGATCCCCAGGCAAGCGCCAACCTCGACGCGCTGATCGGCAATTTTCGAATCAGGATCGAACCCGTGACCGAAACCCAAGCCCGCCTCGCCCGCCAGGCTTATCGCGATTTCGGGAAGGGGAGCGGGCATTCGGCGCAGCTCAATTTCGGCGACTGCTTCGCCTATGCGCTTGCGATCGAACGCGGCGAGCCCCTGCTGTTCAAGGGCAATGATTTCACGCAGACTGGGATCGCGCGGGCGTGACGGCGGGGGTGCAGGCGATCTTCGGGCCGGGGACCAACCTCGCCGATGCGGCGGACGAGGTGCTGCGGCTGCTTGGGCCCAACAAGCCGCCGGTGGATGGTCTCACGGAAGGGGGGACGTAAATTGCTAGACATTTTAAAGAGACAAAAATTTGAAAAAGCCGTTCTGCAAACAATCGAGCAGCGGCTTTTGCAGATTCATGGACAAGAGATTGGTGGGGAATGTCTAGGATTCTTTTCAACCGCTATTCTGCGTGCTCAGGAGATTGGCGACATCCCTGATAGTTTAGTGGATCGCTTTCGAAAATCGGGATTTACCGTTGATGACGCAGCCACCGCTTTTTATGACGCCTCTATCACTGCCATCAAAAATTTAGCCAAGAATCTCGACCAACACCCCGACGTTGAGTTGGTAGTGAAAAACATGGAAGTAGCGCTCGATCAGATGTTCCTCGCAAACCCGGGGATGGTCGTTCCTAGAAACGGTTCCGCCGGCCCGATGATGAGCGACTTCACAAAGGACGCGGAACTAAGATGACCCATGTTCTCTAAAATCTTGATCGCCAATCGCGGGGAAATTGCCTGCCGCGTGATCCGCACCGCCAAGACGATGGGGATCGCGACTGTTGCGGTCTATTCCGATGCGGATGCTCGGGCGCCGCATGTGCTCATGGCGGACGAGAGTGCGCGAATTGGGCCGGCTCCGGCGGCGGAATCCTATTTGAGGGCCGAACTGATCATCGAGGCGTGCCGCGCGACGGGGGCCGAGGCAGTGCATCCGGGCTATGGCTTTCTGTCCGAGCGCGCGAGCTTCGCCACGGCGCTGGCCGAGGCGGGCATCGCGTTCATCGGGCCGCCGGCCAATGCCATCGCGGCGATGGGCGACAAGATCGAGTCGAAGAAGCTCGCCAAGGCGGCCGGGGTCAACGTCGTGCCGGGCTATCTCGGCGAGATCGCCGACACCGACGAGGCGGTCAGGATCGCGGGGGAGATCGGCTATCCGGTGATGATGAAGGCCTCGGCCGGGGGCGGCGGCAAGGGCATGCGGCTGGCGTGGAACGAGACCGATGTCCGCGACGGGTTCGAGGCGACCAAGCGCGAGGGGCTGGCGAGCTT
>NZ_JANMWY010000055.1:0-7329 GCF_031380695.1 Sphingomonas sp.
CGACGAGCCAGCCGATCGCGCCAATGTCGGCCCACGTCAGCGTGGGATAGTTGAAGATGGTGCTGTACTTGGCCTTGCCCGAATGGAGGGCCTCGATCATCTCCTCGCGGCTCGTGCCGAGCGTCTCGGCGGCGCAATAGAGATAGAGGCCATGGCCAGCTTCGTCCTGCACCTTGGCGAGCAGGATCGCCTTGCGCCGGAGCGAGGGCGCGCGGGCAATCCAGTGGCCTTCGGGCAGCATACCGACGATCTCTGAGTGCGCGTGCTGGCTGATCTGACGAACGAGGGTGCGGCGATAGGCTTCAGGCATCCAGTCGCGCGGCTCGACGAACTCGTCGGCCGCGACCCGGGCATCGAAGGCAGCCAGCAGCACAGGGTCCTCGACGTTGCCGATCGGGTGGGCATTGCCATCGCCGGGCTTGCCCATTTCAGTGGTATACATCGACCATATCCTCGCCCGGGGTGAACATTTCACCCGTCACTAGCCCCGAAAATCGGCCCCCGACCTTTGGAAGTCAACGACCGGGCGCGCGCTAAGGCTCCAAAAACACCTCAACGGCCCAAAAACATGTCGGCCCGGACGAGCGGTTGCTCATCCGGGCCGACCATGTTCAGCGATTGCCCTTGAGGGCAATCAGCCCGGCGTCTTAACCACGCTCGCCCTTGGCGGGCGGCGGCGGCGGCGGCGGCGGCGGCGGCGGAGCCGGGCAGACGTCGGTCGCCAGAATCACCGACCCATCCGGGCAGGTCTGCGTCGCCGGGGGCGGCGGCGGCGGCGGCGGCGGAGCCTCGACAACCGGCGGCGGCGGCGGAGCAGGCGGCGCGAAGTTGAAGATCAGGCTCGCCAGCAGGCTGTGCGAGTGGAAGAACGACCGCGCGCCGGTGTAGCCCGGAAGGCCGGCACCGTAGAGATCACCCTTGAGCGTACCCGCAGAGAAGTAACGATACTTCAGGCCAGCATCGATGTTGGGGCTGATCGCGGTGCGAACACCGACGATGCCCTGCCAGGCAATATCGTTGTCGCGCAGGTGATACTTCTGCGTGCCGAGATTCTCGACGGTCTGGCTGACGCGAGCGTAGCCAACACCACCACCGGCGTAGAAGCTGACACCGTCGTCGGCACCGAGATCGATCAACGCATTGACCATCAGGCTGGTGGCGTTGGCGCGACCAAAGCCATTATAGAAACCACCACGAGCAGCACCTGCCGGAAACGGACCCGGAGCGTTGGGATCGACGGTGTAATTCTTGTCCTTGGCATGCTTGCGGGCGATTTCGGCCTCAAGCCGGAACATGCCGAAGTCATAACCGGCAATGGCGTCGATGTCGTAGCCCAGCTTGTGCTTTACATCGAGAAAATCGACGTAAGTTCCACTCGACGAGAGACGATCCCAGTCCGAATGCTGAACCTTCATCAGGCCGCCTTCGATCCCGATGTAGCCCGCGCCGTCACGTGCCATCGCTGGCGATGCGACCACCATCATGGCCGCGGTTGCGAACAGTAACTTTTTCATAAGCTATACCCCTTGCCTTACTTCTGAATGACTTCGAACAATCTAGTTAAAAACAAGTGACAATGGAAGTCATATCCCATCACCCCATAACCCCCACCGAGGGAATGTTACAGCGCTTCAAACCGTTTGGGACCCGTTCGTTCCCCGGAAATTCGAACAAGCTGCGTAATTGTGGCCGCAGCGCAACACCTCTATCAGCCTCAATCGCGTAATATCCCATGCAAGTCACTACTCGAGAACAGTTTTCTTTGTTTTGGTTAACCCACTTTTAATACTCCGCCGAGATGATCTTCGCATTGCCGGGTCCTAGCGAGCCGCCTATCGGCCCCATTCCTCCCACGATCGTCGAGTGATCATTTGACCCTGCGGCGACCGCCGACCCTGTTTCTGATTGGCTTGATCCTGCTGATTGGCTTGGCCGCGCGGCTGGCCAACATCGGGTTCGGCCTGCCCGCGATGTACGATCCGGATGAGCCACTGTTCGTACTGAAGGCGTTCGGGCTGATCAACGGTCACACGCTCAACCCCGGCTGGTTCGGGCACCCAGGGACGACGACAATTTACCTGCTGGCGCTGATCGACATTGTCGTTGCGCTGGTCGGCCTCGGCAGCGGGGCGTTCGCCAACCTGCCCCAGTTCGCCGCTGCGGTTTATGCCAATCCGGGGCTGATCTTCATCCCGAGTCGTATCGCGATGGCGCTAATCGGTGTCGGTACGATCTGGCTATCGTTCTTGATCGCGCGTCGTCTGTTCGATGATCGCGTGGGGGTTGTTTCTGCCGCTTTCGTAGCGCTGAACGCGGTCCACATCGCGTGGTCGCAGGTGATCCGGACCGACATAAATTGCTCGCTGTTCATGCTCGCGGCGCTGTTGTTCGCGATCCGCAGCGGTCAGGAAGGCCGCCTGCGCGATACAATCTGTGCGGCGCTGTTCGCCGGTTTTGCGACGGCGACCAAGTGGCCGGGCTCCTCAGTCATGATCGCCGTCGCCGGTGCGGCCTTCCATCTGTGGCGAGCCGACCGGGACATATCCGCGCTGGTCCGCAGGCTCGCGATTGCCACCATCGCCCTGCTGGTCGGCCTGTTCGTTGCCTCGCCCTATATCCTTCTCGACTGGCGCACGGTTATCGCCGATGTCGGCGGTAAGTCGCGGGCGGGCACCTCGGTCATTCGGGGCATGGCTTCGTTGCCAACCTCTGGTGGTTCCTCATCCATCAGGTCGCCGGATCGATGGGATGGGTCGGGCTGGCACTCGTCATCGGCGGTTTCATACTCATCACGCGACGCCCCCTGGCGCGCGCGACGTTGTTGCCCGCAGCCCTGTTGTTCCTGGTCCTGATCGCGTCACAGCCGCAGGTCTGGTCGCGCTGGATCACGCCGATCCTGCCGCTGTTCGCCATCGCCGCCGCGCTGGCCACTGTAAGCGCCGGACGATGTCTGGCCAAATGGGCAGCGCCGAGGTGGCGCGTGGCGGTCGTGCCGATGGTCGCCTCGCTCGCGCTGCTGCCGTCACTCGCCGGCGCGGTCGTGGGCGCGCGGGAACGAGCGAACGATACGCGCGCGCAGGCCTCTGCTTGGGCGATCGCGCACATTCCGGCCGGGAGCACGGTCGTGGTCGAGCAGCTCGCGCTCGACCTGCGTCCCCAACCGTGGCGCATCCTGTTCCCGATCGGCGAAGCCGGTTGTGTCGACGGGCGGCAAATCCTTAACGGCGGCGTCAAGCTCGAGAAAGTCCAGAAAGCGCGGCGCGGAAGCTCGATCGTCGACCTCGGCAATGTCACCCCCGACAAGTCACTGACATGCCGGGCCGATTACGCCATTCTGACCTATTACGATCTGTATCTTGCGGAACAGGAAGGCTTTCCGGAACAGGTCAGGCGTTATAGGGAGCTCATCGGATCGGGCCGGACGGTCGCCTTGTTTCGCGCACCGGCGCGGTTTGCCGGCTGGCCGACAACCCGGATCATCGCGCTCCATCCTCCACTCGTGCCGAAGCGGGTAGCGAAGCTTGAATCGCTCCCCTAAGGCAAGTTTTTGACGAAGGTCGTTTATGACGACTGAACCCGGTGTGCGCTGCAACGCGCAGCCAAACGCAACAATGGGGCACGTGAATGCAGGCTGTTATTCTGGCTGGGGGGCTCGGCACCCGTCTCGGCGAGGAAACCTCGGTCCGTCCCAAGCCGATGGTGGAGGTCGGCGGCATGCCGATCATCTGGCACATCATGAAAATCTATTCCGCCCATGGCATCAACGACTTCATCGTTTGCCTTGGCTATAAGGGCTATATGCTGAAGGAGTATTTCGCGAATTACTTCCTGCATACCGCCGACGTGACCATCGATCTCAGCAAGAACGCGATCGAGGTTCACCAGAACTGGAGCGAGCCGTGGCGGATCACGCTGGTCGAGACCGGGGCGGATACGATGACCGGCGGGCGGCTGAAGCGCGTTCGATCCTATCTCAAGGAGGGTGAGCCGTTCTGCTTCACTTATGGCGACGGCGTCGCGGCGATTGACGTGACCGGACTGGTGGCGTTCCACCGGAGTCATGGGAAGAAGGCGACGATCACCGCAGTCGCACCGCCGGGTCGGTTCGGTGCGCTGGAATTCAACGGCGACCTGGTCGAGAGCTTTCGCGAGAAGCCGGCGGGGGACGGCGGGCTAATCAATGGCGGCTTCTTCGTCGCCGACCCGAGCGTGATCGACCTGGTCTCGGGCGACGACGTGATCTGGGAGCAGGGTCCGCTTGAGAAACTGGCGGCGAGTGGCCAACTGGCGGGCTATCGCCACGAAGGCTTCTGGCAGCCGATGGACACGCTGCGCGACAAGATCCACCTCGAGGAACTGTGGCGCGAGGGGGCGCCCTGGAAGTGCTGGTAAGGGTGGGGACATGCCGGTGAAGGCAGGCCCTTGGGCGGGACGACGAGTTCTCGTTACCGGTCATACCGGTTTCAAGGGCGGCTGGCTGGCGCTGTGGCTGAACCAGATGGGCGCCGAGGTGACCGGCTTCGCGCTTCCCGCCGCGACCGATCCAAGCTTCTTCGAGCAGGTCCGGCTGGCCGAGCTAGTCCGCCATATCGAGGGCGACGTGCGCGACGCGGCGGCAGTCGAGGCGGCGATTGCGCAGTGCCGTCCGGAGGTGATCTTCCACCTCGCCGCGCAACCGCTCGTTCGCTACAGCTATGTCGAGCCGGTCGAGACTTACGCGACCAATGTCATGGGCACAGTGCATGTGCTTGATGCCTGCCGCCGGGTCGCCAGGGTCGAGGCAGTGGTCTGCATCACCACCGATAAATGCTATGAGAATCGCGAGTGGGTGTGGCCCTATCGCGAGAGTGACCCGATGGGCGGCCACGACCCATATAGCAGCAGCAAGGGCGCGGCCGAGATCGTCATCGCCGGTTACCGCCGCTCCTATTTTCAGAACAGAGGCCCGGCGGTCGCGTCGGTTCGTGCCGGCAACGTGATCGGCGGCGGCGACTGGGCGCTCGACCGGCTGCTTCCCGACATCGTTCGTGCCATGCTTGCCGGCGAGCGACCACTGATTCGCGCGCCGGGCTCGATCCGCCCGTGGCAGCATGTGCTGGAAGCGCTTAGCGGCTACCTGCTGATTGCGGAACGTTTGCTCGGCGGTGACCGTTCGACGGCGACGGCCTATAATTTCGGGCCGTCCGACGACGACGCCCAACCCGTTTCGTGGGTGGTCGAGCGTATGCTGGCGCAGTGGGGCGCCGAGGGATGGGACCATCCGCATGGCGAACAGCCGCACGAAGCGGTGCTGCTCAGGCTTGACTGCAGCAAGGCACGCAGCGAATTGGGCTGGCGGCCGGCGCTACGGCTCGAGGAAGCGCTTGCCAGAGTTACCGAGTGGCATCGCCACGTCGCATCGGGTGGCAACGCCCGCGAGATTAGTATGGAACAGTTGAAAGGTTATCGAGACGTGCGTAGCAAGCTTATGGCCGGACAGGGAATTTCGGTATGAACGAGCTTTCGAACAGCGCCGTTCAGGCCCTCGCCGAGAGTGCCGACGAGCCGCAGCTGCGCCAGCTGATCCTCGACCTGGTCGGGCAATATGCGCGCCAGCACCATGCCCCCAAGACGTTCATCCCGGGCGAGAGCGCGGTGCCGGTGTCAGGCAAGGTCTATGGTGCCAGCGACATGCAGTCGCTGGTCGATTCGGCGCTTGATTTTTGGCTCACAACCGGCCGTTTCAATACTCAGTTCGAGGAGCGACTCGCCAAACGGATGGGGGTCAGGCATGCGCTGACGGTCAATTCGGGATCGTCGGCCAACCTCGTCGCGCTCTCGTCGCTGACCTCGCATTATTTGCGCGGCGATGCGCTGAAGGCCGGCGACGAAGTCATCACGGTCGCGACCGGATTTCCGACAACGGTCAATCCGTCGCTGCAATATGGCCTGGTGCCAGTGTTTGTGGACGTCGATATCCCCACCTACAACATCAAGCCCGAGATGATCGAGGCGGCGGTCACCGACAAGACCCGCGCCATCATGATCGCCCATACGCTCGGCAACCCGTTCGATCTCGCCGAAGTGATGCGGGTCGCGGAGAAGCATAATCTGTGGGTGATCGAGGATTGCTGCGACGCACTCGGCGCGACCTATGACGGCAAGGGCGTCGGCACCTTCGGCCATGTCGGCACGCTCAGCTTTTACCCGGCACATCATATCACGATGGGCGAAGGCGGGGCGGTCTTCACCGACAAACCGCGGCTCAAGCGCGTGCTCGAATCGATGCGCGACTGGGGCCGCGACTGCTGGTGCGCGCCGGGGATGGACAACACCTGCGGCAAGCGATTCTGCCGCAAGCTCGGCGACTTGCCGATGGGTTATGACCACAAATATACCTACTCGCATTGTGGCTATAATCTGAAAATTACCGACATGCAGGCGGCGGTCGGCGTGGCGCAGCTCGACCGGCTCGACGACTTCATCGACGCCCGCCGACGCAATTTCGACACGCTGACGGCGCTGCTGAAACCTCTCGAAAATGAACTGATCTTGCCGGAGGCTACGCCGAACAGCGAGCCAAGTTGGTTCGGCTTCCCGATCACGCTGCGCAATACGTGCAAGGTCAAGCGCGACGATCTGACCCAGTTCCTCGACGCCAATCGCATCGGCACGCGCCTGCTGTTCGGCGGCAACCTCATTCGACAGCCATATATGCGCGGGCGAAATTATCGCGTGGTCGGTGATCTCACAAATGCCGATATTGTCACGGAACGGACGTTCTGGATTGGCATCTATCCGGGACTAACGGACAGTCATCTTCAATATGTGGCGGAAAAGATACACCAATTCATAACGGACCTTAATAGTTTGGCGTGATGGCTGCTTGCGGTTGTAGGTTTGCTGCGCTGCGGATAGGGAAATTCGGAGCGAAATATGACGTCCATGGGGTTAATTGTTCGTTAACTAGTTACACCAATATCAATGAGTTAACGGCGCATCGCCGGGATATCTTGTCGGATGGGGCCAGCGTGTCTTGTCGCGGAACGGGGGTGTCGCGGGGAGCGAGTACAGGGAGACTTCTCGTGTCTGAATCCATCTTCGACAATTTGTTTGTTCTCGAACTGGCGAACAATCATTGGGGGAAGATCAACCGCGGCTTGAAGATCGTCAGCGATTTTGCCCGGGTCGTTCGTTTCAACAACGTCCATGCCGCGATCAAACTGCAGTTCCGCGATGTGGACTCATTCGTTCACAAAGACTTCCGCGACCGGCCCGACATTCGCTACGTCAAGAAGACGCTCGACACCCATCTGTCGTGGGATGATCTGCGTCGAATGGTCGAGGCGG
>NZ_JANMWY010000072.1:0-1539 GCF_031380695.1 Sphingomonas sp.
CCGCCCGGCTCGACCAGCTTGTTGTCGCGGTACAGCCCCTGCAGATAATCGCGGTGCCAGCCGCCCGGCAAATTGGTCACGTCGCCGTTCCAGTGGAGCAGGTCGAACGGCGGCGGGTCGTTGCCCATCAGATAATTGTTGACGACATAATTCCAGATGAGGTCGCGGCCGCGCAGCAGATTGAACGTCGCCGCCATCACCCGCCCGTCGAGCACGCCGGTCTCGGCGGTGAGCTTGTCGAGTGTCGCCATCGTGTCGTCCCCAAGGAACAGCAACAGGTCGCCGGCCTCCTCGAAATCGACTTGGGCGGTGAAGAAGGTCACGCTGGCGACCTTGCCCGCTTCCTTGCGCGCGGCGAGGTAGGCGAGGCTGGCGGCCAGGGTCGTGCCCGCGACGCAATAGCCGATGGTGTGGACCCCCTCGACGCCAAGCAGGTCACGGATCACGTCGACGGCGTCGATTTGCGCCGCCACATAATCGTCCATAGTCACGTCGGCGATGCTGGCGTCGGCCGATTTCCAGCTGACCATGAACAGGCTGACGCCCTGGTCGACGGTCCATTTGACGAAGCTTTTTTCCGGCGTCAGGTCGAGGATGTAGAAGCGGTTGATCCACGGCGGGAACACCACCAGCGGCGTCTCCAGCACTTGCTCCGTCGTCGGCGCATAGTGGATCAACTGGTACAGCCGCGCCTCGTGGATCACCTTGCCCGGCGTGACCGCGAGATTGCGGCCCAGCTCGAACGCGCCATCGGGACTCTGGGTCACCTGCCCGCGCGAAATGTCGCCGAGCATGTTCTTGAGGCCCGCCAGCAGATTTTCGCCCTTGCTGGCGATCGTCTGCTTCATCACGTCGGGGTTGGTGGCCATGAAATTGGCCGGACTCATCGCGTCGACGAAGCCCTTGGTGGCGAAGCGCAGGCGGCTGCGCGCGGCATCGTCGAGTCCGTCGATCTCGTCGACCGTCCCGAGCAATCGGTCGGAGATCGCCAGATAACTCTGGCGGACGGTGTCGAAGATCGGATTTTCCTGCCACTCGGGGGAAGCGAAGCGGCGGTCGCGCGCTTCGGCTGCATCGGTCGCCTGGCCGATCATCTTGCCCCACGCCTCGAGTCCCTTCGACCACGCCTCGGCGCCGGCGCTCATCCACTGCATCGGGTCGCCAGCGTTGGCCGCGGGGGCAAGGCCGAGGCCCGGCATCGCACCAGCCTTGCCCAGATTATCGGCCCACGCCTCCATCACCATCTCGTTGGCCCGGGCCATCACCAGCGCCCAATGCTGCCAGTCGTCGAGGCCGGGAAGGGCGGTCGTGGTGTCGGCTGTGTCGGTCATCCCCGCACCATAACCGTTCGTGCTGAGCCTGTCGAAGCACTGCTCTCCTTTTCTGCAACGGAGTAGGACAGTCCTTCGACAAGCTCAGGACGAACGGTTAGGGGAGCGCCATGACGCCGCCGCATATCCTCCCGCCCGACGCGCTCGTCCTGCTCGACTATGTCGGGATCGCGGTGTTCGCCGTGTCGGGCGCGCTGGTCGCGGCGGA
>NZ_JANMWY010000077.1:0-1514 GCF_031380695.1 Sphingomonas sp.
GCCGATTGCGTTCGCGCTCGCCAACGCCACGCGCATCGTGGCGGCGGTCGCGGTGCCGCTGTCGGTGGATTTTGAGGGGGCTTACTCGACCGACCCGGTCGCCGCTGGCGTCAATGTCGCGCTGCTCGCGGCGACCGGCGCGGTCGGGTGCAATTTCGAGGATCAGGTCATCGGCGGAGAGGGCCTGCACCCGCTCAAGCTGCAGGCCCAGCGGATCGCGGCGATCCGCACGGCGGTCGGGAGCGATTTCTTCATCAACGCACGCACCGACCTGTTCCTGAAGCACCAACCGGAGACGCACGACGCGGCGATGCTCGACGAGGCGATCGAGCGGGCGCTGGGGTTCGCCGACGCCGGCGCGAGCGGCTTTTTCGCGCCACGGCTGGGCGATCTCAAGCTGGTCGAGAAATTGTGCAGGGCATCGCCGCTGCCGGTCAACGCCATCGCCTTCCCCGGCGGGCCGACCCGGGCGCAATGGGCCAACGCCGGCATCGCCCGGATCAGCCACGGCCCCTTCCCCCACCGCGCGCTGATGAAGCAACTCGAGGAGAATGCGCGGGTTGCGATATCGGGTTAGAGTCGATTTAAGTAAGACGGAACCGGGGCCTTCCGTCGCCACCAGCGTTTTTGCGGTCCCGACTTCAGCACATTGCGGCGAAACAGCTTCGCCCCGCCGCGCAAGATGAGCGTGACCCACAGCGCCTGCCACAGCAAGGCGACGAAGTGCGGCCACAGCATCGGCTGCTCCGCCGCGCGCGCGATCATCGCGAAGGGGGACGACAGCGGGAAGATCGCCGCCGCCAGCCCCTTGGCCTCGTCGAGATGACCGACCGCCGAGGCGCCGAAGAAATAGACCATCGACTGGCCCAGCACGACCGGCATGTTGAGCGTCTGGATCTCGCGCACGCTCGCTGCCTGGCTGCCGATCGCCAGGAACACCGCGCCGATCAGCAGATAGGCGGTGGCGAAATAGAGCACCGACAGCCCGATGAATGCCGGCCAGCCGACCGCCGGCGTGGGCAATCCGCCAAGACCGCCGCTGGCCCAGGTGGCGATCGCCAGGCTGCCGACCAGCGTCCACACGATGATTCCGACGACGCTGATCGCCAGCATCGCGAATAATTTGCCGACGAAGATCGCGTCGACCGGCACGGCGGCAGCGAGGATTTCGATTGCCTTGTTCGATTTCTCCTCGATCAGCTGCGACAGCACCGCGCCGGCCAGCAGGATGGTCAGCAGGAAGACGATCGTCTGCCCGGCCCGCGCCGTCAGTTCGAGCGTCGTGGCGAGCGATCCGCCCGTGCGCTCGGTCGAGGTGACGGCGATCGTCACCGGGGCGGGCGCGGTGGCGACGGCGTGGAGGCGGGCGTCGTCGATGATATACTGAAGTTGCCCGACCGTCCGCCCGTTCTGGCTGATGGTCCCGGTCAGGCGCGGTTTCGCCATCGGCGATTCGAGTACGCCCAGCACCGGCGGCGACTTGCTCGTCAGCAGGCGCGCGCGCTGTGCGTCGG
>NZ_JANMWY010000087.1:0-3988 GCF_031380695.1 Sphingomonas sp.
CGCTACCGTCATGGAGCCGTACCCGCACCGCATAGATGCCATAGGCCGGACGCAGGTAATTCCCGAGCGGGACGTTAGCGGTCGGATAGCCCAGCGTCCGCCCGCGCTTGTCGCCGTGGCCGACCACCCCTTCGATCGCGAACGGGCGGGTCAGCAGGCGGGTGGCTACGCCGGGATCGCCCGCGACGAGCGAATCGCGCACCCGGCTCGACGATACCGGCTGCCCGTCGAGCAGCACCGGCGCGACGGTCTCGGCAACGATGCCATGCGCTGTGCCAAGTTCGGCCAGCACCGCTGCGCTCCCTCGCCGTCCCGCGCCGAAGGTGAAGTCGTCGCCGGTGACGACCCCCGCCGCGCCGATCTGCCGGGACAGCAGCTCGGCGACGAAATCCTCGGCGCTGGTCGCGGCGAGCGCCCTGTCGAAGCCGAAGATCAGCATTGCGTCGGCACCCGCCTGGCCGAACAATCGCTGGCGCTGGTCCAGGCTGGTCAGACGGAACGGCGGGGTGTCGGGGCGGAAGAGGCGCATCGGGTGCGGGTCGAAGGTCGCGACGATCACCGGCCGCCGCTCGTGCGCGCCGCGCTGCACCGCCCGCCCGATCACCGCCTGGTGGCCGAGGTGAAAGCCGTCGAAGTTGCCGAGCGCCAGTATCGCTCCGCGCAGGAGCTCGGGCACGGCCGCATCGAGGATCAGGCGCTGCATGTGGATCGCTTAGCGGGAAGATCGCGGCTTGCAAGCACGCGGGGCCGCTTGGCGCCACCCAGTTGACTCACACTGCGCGCGAACCTATCTACGTGCCATCCCGTTTCACCGGTTGCCGGCGGCGCTTTGTTGCGCGCGCCGTTTTTCCGTTGGAATTTGGGTTTATCGCTTTGAGATGGGGCGCGCGTGCCACGCCGCCCTGTGGAGCTGGGAGATAGTCGTACATGGCACGTATCGCGGGGGTTAACATCCCGACTAACAAGCGCGTCGAGATCGCGCTGACCTACATCCATGGCATTGGCCGGACCAAGGCCGTGGAAATCACCAGGAAGCTGGGTATCGAGCCGGCCCGGCGGGTCCAGGACCTGACCGACTCTGAAGTGCTCCACATCCGCGAGGCGATCGACGCCGATCACACGGTCGAGGGTGATCTCCGCCGCCAGACGGCGATGAACATCAAGCGGCTGATGGATCTGGCCTGCTACCGTGGCCTGCGCCATCGCAAGGGCCTGCCGGTCCGCGGCCAGCGCACGCACACCAATGCGCGCACTCGCAAGGGCAAGGCCAAGCCGATCGCCGGGAAGAAGAAGTAACGCTGCTTACAGCGCCCTCTTCCGACACAGCTTCAAGGATTTCCAAATGGCACAAGCACCGCAGCGCCTTCGCCGGCGCGAACGCAAGAACATCACATCGGGGGTGGCGCATGTGAACGCCAGCTTCAACAATACCATGATCACGATCACCGACGCGCAGGGCAATGCGATTGCCTGGTCGAGCGCCGGGACGATGGGCTTCAAGGGCAGCCGCAAGTCCACTCCCTACGCCGCCCAGGTCGCCGCCGAGGATGCCGGCAAGAAGGCCGCCGAGCATGGCGTGCGCACCCTGGAAGTCGAGGTCAAGGGCCCCGGCTCGGGCCGCGAAAGCGCGCTCCGCGCCCTCCAGGCGGTCGGTTTCCAGATCACCTCGATCCGCGACGTCACCCCGATCCCGCACAACGGCGTGCGCCCGTCAAAGCGCCGCCGAGTTTAAACCCGCCGCTCCGATCGCGCCGCAATCGGAGCGGGTTCAGACACGAAATTCTAAATAAGAGGAGCCGCGGGACGCCGGGCTGCTCGCTGCCGAGGAAGAAACATGGCCGTCAACGCGAAGAACTGGCAGGAACTCAAGAAGCCGAGCAACCTCGAGCGCAAGCCCGGGGGCGACAGCCGCCGCAAGGCGGTGTTCGTCGCCGAACCGCTCGAGCGCGGCTTCGGCATGACGCTCGGCAACTCGCTCCGCCGCGTGCTGCTGAGCTCGCTGCAGGGCGCCGCCGTCACCGCGATCAAGATCGAGGGCGTGCTCCACGAATTCAGCTCGCTCCAGGGCGTCCGCGAGGACGTCACCGACATCGTCCTCAACATCAAGCAGCTCGCGCTCAAGATGGAAGGCGAAGGCCCCAAGCGGCTCCAGCTCTCCGCCACCGGCCCGGGCGAAGTCACCGCCGCGCAGATCGCGACCAGCGGCGACATCGAGGTCACCAACCCGAGCCTCGTCATCTGCCACCTCGACCAGGGCGCGACGCTCAACATGGAGCTGACCTGCGACGTCGGGAAGGGTTATGTGCCAGCCGCCGCCAACCGCCCGGCCGACGCCGCCATCGGGCTCATTCCCGTGGACGCGCTCTATGGCCCGGTCCGCCAGGTGGCGTACAAGGTCGAGAACACCCGCGTCGGCCAGGAGCTCGATTACGACAAGCTGACGCTGACGGTCGAGACCGACGGCACGGTCACGCCGGAAGACGCGGTCGCCTATGCCGCGCGCATCCTGCAGGACCAGCTGGCACTGTTCGTCCACTTCGACGACGGCGCGATCCGCTCGGCGAGCCCGATGATGGGCGTGCCGAGCGCCGCCAACCCGGCCGACAGCCAGGCCGACACCAACCAGCTCAACCGCTACCTGCTCAAGAAGGTCGACGAACTGGAACTGTCGGTACGCAGCGCCAACTGCCTGAAGAACGACAACATCATCTACATCGGCGACCTGGTCCAGAAGACCGAGGCCGAGATGCTGCGGACGCCCAACTTCGGCCGCAAGTCGCTCAACGAGATCAAGGAAGTCCTGTCGAGCATGGGCCTGCGCCTGGGCATGGACATCCCCGGCTGGCCCCCTGAGAATATCGAGGAAATGGCGAAGAAATTAGAACAGGAATTGCTGGGGTAAAGGCCATCAAGAGAGGCGGGTCGTTAACCATCGTTGGTTGACTTGTTGGACTTGGCTCCCTAGCTAGCTCTCATATCTCCCTCGGCGCTTCGGTGCCGAGGCGCGCGGCGGCCCTAGTGGCCGCCGTTGCTTTTTGGGGGCAAGGGGATGCGAACTCGGGTTTATGTCGACGGCTATAACCTGTTCTATGCTTGCCTGAAGGGCAGCCCGTACAAGTGGCTCAACGTCTACTCGCTCGTCGACACGCTTCTCCCTCGGAACGACATCGATAAGTTGCGCTACTTCACTGCGCGGGTCAGCGCCCGTCCGCACGATCCCGATCAGCCCCAGCGACAGCAGACCTATCTTCGGGCACTGGCAACCAGTCCGAACGTAGAAGTCCACTTCGGGCATTTTCTGACCCACGAAGTGACTATGCCGGATGCGGCAGCGTGGAAGGCCGGGCATTATCGCGCAGCACGCGTCATGAAAACCGAAGAAAAGGGATCAGACGTCAACCTTGCGACCTTCCTGTTGATGGACGCGTTCGATGACCTTTACGATGTTGCGGTCATCATCAGCAACGACAGCGACCTTAAGGAACCCATCGCCCAAATCCGGAATCGCTTTGGAAAGAAAGTCGTCCTGTTCGGATCGAAAACGACCCGAATCAGCGGAGCACTGAAACCTCTCGCGCATTTCATCCGACAATTCGGTCCCAACGCTCTTGCCGGTGCGCAATTCCCGACACAGCTAGAGGATTCGGTGGGCGTCTTTCGCAAACCAGCTTCGTGGTAGCCTGCCGCCTCGCGGTCGCCCTCACCCTCCGGCGCTTCGCGCCTCCTCCCTGTCCCAGGGCGAGAGGGAGGCGTTCGACAGGCTCGCGAATTCACCGATAAGGAGGTTAAAAAGTCGTCGGATCACTCGGTTCGCTTGACGACCTTGGCATTGCCAGCCGACCGATGCGCCATGATTTGCAATCGCGCCTGCTCGAACAGTTTTGCCGGGATCGCGCCGTAATGGGGAGAGGACTGACCCTTGGTCGGGCGCACATCGGGTCCCGGCCAGATGAAGCGGTTGACCTCGGTCGTGATGATCCAGCTTCGC
>NZ_JANMWY010000107.1:0-12057 GCF_031380695.1 Sphingomonas sp.
TGGGACGCGATCGTCGCCATCGCCGACGTCAGCTTCTACGTCCGCCCCGGCAGCGACCTCGACCGCGAGGCGCGCGCGCGCGGCAACAGCGTGTACTTTCCCGACCGCGTCGTGCCGATGTTACCCGAGGAATTGAGCGCCGACATCTGCTCGCTCAAGGAAGGGAAGGATCGCGCGGCGCTGGCCTGTCATCTGGTCATCGGCGCAGATGGGGAGTTGATATCATGGCGTTTTGCTAGAGTAAAGATTTGTGTTGTAGCAAACATTGCATATGAGAATGCACAGGCCGCAATTGACGGAACCACGGGTTTGGTCGATCCCGCAATCGTCGAGACCGCGCTCAAACCGCTGTGGACCTGCTGGCGAGCGCTTCTTGCAGCCCGCGAAGAGCGCCAACCGCTCGAACTCGACCTGCCCGAACGCCGCGTCGTGCTCGACGAAAAGGGCCGCATCCTCTCGGTCGCCCCGCGCGAGCGGCTCGACGCGCATCGGCTGGTCGAGGACTACATGATCGCCGCCAACGTCGCCGCCGCCAAGGCGCTCGAGGCGAAGAAGGCACCGGTGATGTACCGCATCCACGAAGCCCCGGGCCGCGAGAAGCTGGTCGCGCTCAAGGATTATCTCGCCACCTTCGACATCGAATTCGCGCTCGGCCAGGTGAATAAGCCGCAGACCTTCAACCACATCCTCGATCGCATCGGCGATCATGACGCCCGGCCCGAGATCATGGAGCAGGTCCTGCGGACCCAGATGCAGGCGCGCTACGGCCCGCAGCCGCTCGGCCACTTCGGCCTGGCGCTCGGCAGCTACGCCCATTTCACCTCGCCGATCCGCCGCTACGCCGACCTCCTCGTCCATCGTGCATTGGTCAGTAGCTACCGGCTCGGCGAGGGCGGGCTGGCGGCGGACCAGGATTTCGCGGTGATTGGCGAAGTCATCTCGGGCCTCGAGCGCCGCGCGATGGAGGCCGAGCGCGAAACTGTCGATCGTTACGTCGCCGCCTTCCTCGCCGATCGCGTCGGGCAGTTACTGCCGTGCCGGATCAGCGGCGTCCAGCCGTTCGGCTTCTTCGCCACGGTCGAGGGATTCGGCGGCGACGGCCTCGTCCCGGCGGCGATCCTCGGCAATGAATATTTCCGCTACGACGAGGCGGCCAGGGCGTTGGTCGGCGACGACAGCGGCGAGACCTTCCGCATGGGCCAGAAGCTCGAATTGAAGCTGGTCGAGGCCAACCCGGTCTCCGGCGCGCTGCGCTTCGAACTCCCTCAAGGCAAGTTTGCACCACCTCGCAAGGACCGAATGTCGCCACGCGGCCCGCGCCGCGGTCGTCCGGCGAACATAAGACATCAGGACAGGCGCCGATGAGGGAACTTCGCGTCGCGCGGGGGCTTCAAGCGGTATGACCAAGCACCGCATCGCCTTCATCAACGGCTCGCTCCGCAAGGACAGCTTCCACGGCCGTCTCGGCCTCGCCATCACCGCCGCCGCAACTGATCGGCTCGCTATCACCGCGCTTCAGATCGATGACCTGCCGCTCTACAACCAGGACGTCGACGGCGACGCCGCGCCGCCCTCCTATCGCCGCTTCCGCAAAGCGCTGCAAGCCAGCGACGGCGTGCTGTTCGGCAGCCCGGAATATAACCGCTCGATGTCGGGCGCGATGAAGAACGCCATCGACGTCGGATCGCGCCCCTATGGCCAGAGCAGCTTCGCCCGCAAACCTGCGGCGGTCTTCTCCGGCTCGCCCGGGATGACCGGCGGCTTCGGGTCGAACCATGCGCTGCGCCAGAGCTGCGTGTTCGTCGACATGCCGGTTATGCCCCAGCCCGAAGCCTATTGGGGCCTGCTCAACGACGACAAGCTCGCCGCCGACGGCAGCGTCAATGACGAGATGCTCGCCAAGTTCGTCGCCGGCTTTGCCAAGGCCTTCGCCGACTGGATCGACCTGATCGTCGCCGGCCGCGCCAGCCTGGCGCTCGATCCGACCCAGCAGGGCTGACTCAAAGACCATTGCCGTCGTCAAGCGAAGCGCTATCCTGCGCGCTCTCGTTGTCAGGAGCAGGACTGATGGCGCACAAATTTGCGATCTCGAAGGACAAGAAGGGCGAGTATCGGGTCAAGTTCATCTACAACAGCGAGATGATGTTCTCGACCGAGGGCTATTCGAGCAAGGCCAGCGCCAAGAGCGCGATCGCCTCGATCCAGAAGAACGGCCCCGGCGCCGAGACCGACGACCAGACCGACTAAAGCTTCGGCAGCGTGACCCCCTGCTGACCCATATATTTGCCGGCGCGGTCGGCGTAGCTGACCTCGCACGGCTCATTGCCCTTCAGGAAGAGGAACTGGCACGCCCCCTCGTTGGCGTAGATCTTCGCCGGAAGCGGGGTCGTGTTCGAGAACTCCAGCGTGACATGCCCCTCCCAGCCGGGCTCGAGCGGGGTGACGTTGACGATGATCCCGCACCGGGCATAGGTCGATTTGCCCAGGCAGATCACCAGCACGTCGCGCGGCACCCGGAAATACTCCACCGTCCGGGCCAGCGCAAAGCTGTTGGGCGGAATGATGCAGCAGTCGGTCTTGCGATCGACAAAACTATTGGAATCGAAATTCTTGGGATCGACGATCGCCGAATCGACGTTGGTGAAAATCTTGAAATCGTCGGCGACGCGGGCGTCATAGCCATAGGACGACAGGCCATAGCTGATGCATCCGTCGCGCCGCTGTGCCTCGACAAACGGCTCGATCATGGCGTGCTGCTGCGCCTGTTCACGAATCCAGCGGTCGGAAAGAATGCTCAAGCTGGCGGCGTAGCGAACTTACCCACAGCGCATCCACACATATCTCGTCGCAAGCCGCTGGAGCCGACCGGGCAACCGGTATAAACCCAAGCCCATGGCCGAAATACTCCGCATCGACGGGTCGCAAGACCTGCCCGCCGCTCCGACCCTCCCCGCCAACGTCGAGGCCGAGGCCGCGCTGCTCGGTGCGCTGATGGTCGACAACCGGCTGGTCGAGGACGTCCAGATCCGCCTGAAAGCGCACCATTTTTTCGAGCCACTGCATGGCCGAATCTATGACGCCGTCCTGCGCCTGACCGACAAGAACATGATCGCCAACCCGGTCACGATGCGCCCGATGTTCGAGGCGGACGAGGCGATGCGCGAAGTCGGCGGCCCGGCCTATCTCGCCCAGCTGACCGGCTCCGGCGCGGCGGTCATCGGCGCGCGCGATTTCGCCGCGCAAATCTACGACCTCGCTCTGCTCCGCGCGCTCGTCGGCGTTGGTCGCGAGATGGTCGAGGGCGCGCTCGATACGTCAGAGGACGTCGCCCCGCTCGCTCAGATCGAACGCGCCGAAACCGAGCTCTACCGCGTCGCCGAGGAGGGCGGCAGCGAGGGCAAGGTCAAGAGTTTTGCCGAAGCCGCGAAAGTTGCGATTAAAGCGGCGGAAGTGGCGCTGAATAACGGAGGTGGGCTTTCTGGAATTACGACCGGCTTACGAGATTTAAATGCAAAAATAGGAGGTCTTCACAACTCCGATCTGATGATTCTTGCAGGGCGTCCCGGCATGGGTAAAACCGCCCTTGCAACAAATATTGCGTTCAATGCTGCAATGCGATTTTTGCAGGATCAAGAAGACTCAATTGATCTAAGCAAGTCAGCAGGAGCGCCCGTAGCATTCTTCAGTTTGGAAATGTCGGCCGAGCAACTTGTTACTCGCGTTCTTGCGGAGCAATCGGGAATTTCAGGAGAAGTTATCCGTTCCGGGAAACTAAGCATCCCGGAATTCCAACGTTTCGCACGCGTCGCTGGTGAGTTGAATACGCTGCCACTTTATATCGACGATACGCCGGGGCTAACAATCGCTGCATTGAGAACGAGAGCGAGACGATTGAAACGACAGAAGGGTATTGGGTTTGTAATTGTAGACTACTTACAGCTTCTTCACGGCTCTTCTCGCACCTCGAATGATGGTCGCGTGCAAGAAATATCTGAAATAAGTCGCGGTCTAAAGCAGTTAGCAAAAGAACTCGACTTGCCAGTGCTTGCGCTTTCACAGTTGAGCCGCGCCGTAGAGCAGAGAGAAGATAAACGTCCTGTCCTATCCGATCTTCGTGAATCGGGATCGATCGAGCAAGATGCAGATATCGTGATGTTTGTGTACCGGGAGGATTACTACATTAACGCACATGAAATCGAGATGCCAAATCCTTCCGAAGCCGCAAGTGATCCGGAAAGAGTTCAGAAATATCAGAAATGGAAAGATGATTTCGATAAAGCCCATGGGAAAGCCGAGTTACAGATAGCTAAGCAGCGACATGGCTCGACTGGTGTCGTTAGATTGGCTTTCGACGCTCGAGTAACCAAATTTAGCGATATAGCGGAAGAGGAATATTTTCCTGAGGTTCGATAATTCATACTAAGTGAGCGTCGAGCTGATCGTCGCCAAGCAGCGCCACGGATCGACCGGCAAGGTGCGCATGCGCTTCGATGCGAGCGTGACCAAGTTCTGCGATTCTGCCGACGAGGATTATCTGCCCGAAATGCGGGGGTAAGCCGCCCTAACGCCACTCTACCACTCAATCTTCCTGCATATTCGGGTCGCGCAACCCCTGGTCGACGCTGCCGCGCATCAGGTCGCTTTCGACGCTGGTCACCGGATAGGCGCAATAATCCGCAGCGTAATAAGCGCTCGGCCGGTGATTGCCGCTTGCGCCGAGCCCGCCGAACGGCGCGTTCGATGGGGCGCCATTGGTCGGCTTGTTCCAGTTGATGACGCCCGCGCGGACATTCGCCCAGAATTTGTCATACAGCTTGGGCGACCCGCCGAGCAGGCTCGCCGCCAGGCCGAAGCTGGTGTTGTTGGCCTCGTCGATCGCGGCGTCGAAATCCTTGACCCGGATGAGTTGCAACACCGGCCCGAACAGCTCCGCGTCGGGGCGATCGCGGACGTCGGTGACGTCGATCAGCGCCGGGGTCAGGAACGGCCGGTCGGCGCGGCGCCGGTCGAGCCGGCGGATCGGCGTGCCGCCCTTCATCATCAGGTCGAGCCAGCCTTCCTGCAACGCGTCGGCGGCCGCGACATCGATCAGCGGACCCATGAATGGTTCGGGCCTTGCCAGCGGCTGGCCGACGATGATCCGGTCGATCAGCTTGGTGATCGCTTCGATCAGCGGCCCTTCCTTGCCATCCTCGACGATCAGCCGACGGCACGCGGTGCAGCGCTGGCCGGCTGAGAGAAACGCCGACTGGACGATGATCGACGAAGCGGGCTCCGGCTCGGCGACGTCCCACGCGACGATCGGGTTATTGCCGCCCAGTTCCAAGGCCAGCATCTTGTGCGGCATCTCGGCGAATTGGCGGGCGAGGGCTTGCCCGGCGCGGGCCGATCCAGTGAACAGCAGCCCGTCGATGCCGTCCTCGGAGGCGAGCGCGCGACCCTCGTCCGGACCACCGATCAGCAGGCGCAGCACGCCTTTCGGCACGCCCGCCTCATGAAAGCAGTCGACCAGCATCGCGCCGCTCGCCGGGGTCTTTTCCGACGGCTTGAACACCACCGCATTCCCCGCGATCAGCGCCGGTACGATGTGTCCATTGGGCAGATGCGCCGGGAAATTATAGGGGCCCAGCACCGCCAGCACGCCGTGCGGCTTGTGCCGGACCGCGACCTTGGTGCCTAGCGCGCCTTCGAGCCGCCGCGTCGGGGTGCGTTCCCCATAAGCGGCGATCGAAATCTCGACCTTGTTGATGACCGCGCCGACCTCGGTCTTCGCTTCCCACAGCGGCTTGCCGGTTTCACGGGCGATCAGTTCGGCGAAGACGGCTTCTTTTGCCCGAACGACATTGGCGAAGCGGCGCATCGTCTCCGTGCGAAAAGTGACGGATTGCGACGCCCATCCGATCCAGGCGGCGCGCGCGGTGGCGACTTCACGCGCCGCATCGCCGATCTCGCCACTCCACAGCTCGACGCCCGTGGCGGGTTCGATCGATACAAGCTTCGCCGTCATACGCCCCCTGTCACGATCGCTTGCTGGCCTGTCGCACGGATCGGGTCAAGCGGGGTGCTTATGGCCTGACCCATTCGGCGAATGGCGGCGATCTTGCCGTCGAAGCTCGACCAATCGTCGCGCTCCGCGATCGGTGCCCAGATCGCTTCGACTTCCTCGATGTGGAGCGAACAGGGTTCCGGATCGGACCAATAGGGGTGAGTGGGAATGGTGCCCCGTCCGTCGAGCAAGGCGGCCAGTGCGCGATAGGGTTCGGCTGCATAGCGCTCGCCCCCCGGATCGCGCCCGCCGCGCCAGTGGAAGAACAGCCGGTCGATGGTAACGGTGCGCGCCTGCAGTGCCTTGACCAATGCAGCGGCGAGCGGCTTGTCCGCCGCCGCCCCACGCGGGTTTATGCCCAGCCTAGTCAGCAGCGCGGCGACCAGCTCCTCTTGAAAGCGCGCACCCCAGCCATTGAGCATGTCGGCCAGCCCCGGAACTTCGCCAAGCAGCGCCAAGGACTCCGCCAGCTGGGCGACGTCCCAGTGGATAGCTTCCGGTTGACGGCCGAATGCGTACAGCCCGGTCTCGTCGAAATAGGCGGCGGTGAACGCGTCATCCCATTCGGGCGTGAAGCGCCAAGGGCCGTAGTCGAAGCTTTCGCCCGAAATGGCGATATTGTCGCTGTTGAGAACGCCGTGGACGAAGCCGACAGCGAGGTAGGAGGCGGCCAGACGGGCGGTCGCTCCGCACATCAGGTCGAACAGGCGCGCCGCGTCGGCGAGCGGGTCGTTGGTTTCCGCCTCGCCATAAAGGTTGACGAGGCAATAGCGCACCAGCTTCGCCAGGTTGGCGGTCTCGCCGAGATAGGCTAGCCGCTGGAAACTGCCGATGCGGATGTGGCCGTGGCCGAGCCGCGTCAGCACGGCCGAGCGGGTGGGTGAGGGCTCGTCACCGCGCCACAGTTCCTCGCCAGTTTCATAGAGCGCGAAGCTCTTCGATGTATTGACGCCGAGCGCTTCGAGCATCTCGGTCGCCAGCACCTCGCGCACGCCACCTTTGAGTGTCAGCCGTCCGTCGGCGCGGCGGCTCCACGGCGTCTGGCCCGACCCCTTGGTGGCGAGATCGAGCAGGCGACCTCGATCATCGCGGAGTTGCGCAAAGAGAAACCCCCGCCCATCGCCCAGCTCGGGGTTATAATGACGGAACTGGTGGCCGTGATAGCGCAGCGCCAGCGGCCGGGACAGATTGCCGGGCAGCGGATCGAACCGCGCGAAATGCCGTTCGCGCGCAGCCGCAGCAAGCGCGCCAAGCCCGATCCGCTCGGCCCAGCGCTGGTTGAAGAAGCGCGGGATCGCCTTGGGAAAATATGCCGGCGTCACTTCGTCGTAGAAATCCCCGCCCAGATCGAGAATTCGCGGATCGGCGCGAGTGGCTTGCGGCGGCGACATTGGACCGCGATAGGGGAGGGTGACGCGAAGAGGAACCTCCATGCCGGCATATTCGGATCAATATTGGAACAGTCCCGACGGCCTGAAGCTCCACTATCGTGATTATGACGGTCCCCGCGACCGACCGCCGATCCTGTGCATCCCCGGCCTGACCCGCAACGCCCGCGATTTTGAGCCGGTCGCGAAACGTTTCGCCGGCCAATGGCGAGTGATCGCGGTCGACCTGCGCGGGCGGGGCTTGAGCGATCATGATCCCAAGACCGCCGACTACACTCCTCCGGTCTATGCCGGGGACCTGATCAAGCTGCTCGACCAACTCGGCATTGCCGATGCGGTGTTCGTCGGGACGTCGCTTGGCGGGATCATCACCATGTTCATGGCGCTTCACGACAGCGAGCGAATGGCGGGGGTGCTGCTCAACGATATCGGCCCCGAACTGGCGCAGGCGGGGCTCGACCGCATAGCGGGATATGTTGGCCAAGAAGGTAGTTTCGCCGGCTGGGACGCATTGGCGGCGGCGCTGGCCGAGCGCAATGCCGACGTCTTTCCGGCCTATGGCCCGGCCGAGTGGGCGCGGTTCGCGCGGCGGCTGGCGGTTGAGAAGGGCCGCAAGGTCGTCTTCGATTATGACCCGGGCATCGCCGAGCCGTTCCACGCCGCGTCCGATGCGCCGCCCATGAACATCTGGCCTTGTTATGAAGCGCTCGCCGGGCGGCCCGTGACAATCCTGCGGGGCGCGCTGACCGACCTCTTCGCGCTCGACGTCGGGGAGCGCATGGCGAGCGCGATCCCCGATGTCGAACTAGTTACTGTCCCCAACGTCGGCCACGCCCCGTCGCTCGATGAGCCCGAAAGCCTAGCCGCGATCGAGCGGCTGCTCGCTCGCGTGCTGGCCCGTCCAAATGCCAGCGACGTCTAGAGGAAGTTCTTCAACTCCGCCATGAAGCGGTTGAATTGGTCATGGTGCAGCCAGTGGCCCGCCTCTTCGATCTCAACGACGCGCGCCGTCTTGAAATGCGCCAGCCGACCGTCGCGTCCGGGATTGGAGGCCCAGCTGTTTGCCCCGTAGAATAGCAGGGTCGGGCAGGTAATTGCGGCCCACAGCCCGGCAATTTCGTCGCGCGATATGTCGACTACTGGCCAGACGTTGAGATAATTGTCGAACTTCCAGCTCCAGCTGCCGTCCTCGTCGCGGTTGATCCCGTGGAGCGTGAGATGGTGCGCCTGCGCCTCGCTCAAATGGCCATTCTCCGCCCGCATCCGCGCAAGCGCGTCGTCGAAGCTGGCATAGCGCTTCGGCATCCGCCCGGCTGCGGAGTGCTTGTCCGCGATCCACTTGCGTAGATGGTCGGCGGGCGGCGTGGCGGCCTGTTCGGCGATGACCGTGGGTGAAGGGCCAAGCCCTTCGATCGCTATCAGCTTCTCGACCCGGTCCGGAAAAAGGCCGGTATAGCGCAGCGCGATATTGCCGCCGAGCGAGTGGGCGACGATCGTGACGGTCGGAGCGCCGAGATGCTCGATCAGCTGGGCGAGGTCGTAGACGAAGGAAAGCATGTCGTAATTGCCGTCGGGCGACCAGGCGCTGTCGCCATGGCCGCGCAGGTCAGGGGCAACGACGTGCCAGTCATCCCGCAGAGCGAGGGCAGTAGCGTCCCAATTGCGACAATGATCGCGCCCGCCGTGGACGAGCAGCAGCAGCGGCTTGTCCGGATTGCCCCAGTCGACATAGTGCAGCCGCAGGCGCTGCGAGACGAAGAAGTGCGAGGTGGGGCCGGGATCGTTCATCGACGCTCCGTGCCATCGCCGCAGGATCGCCGCAATGACGTTGCGAGGTTTATCCTCGCACCGTCTCGAGAAACGGACGTCGCCGAAGCCAATGGCAACTTGACACTGAAGCGCGGCTGACTCCAAGGCCGGGCTCTGCCGAGGAGATCCATTTGGCTCGTGCCGCTACCCGAAACGCGTCCAAGCCATGTCCCGCCCCGCACGACCGGTCAGCGCGCGCCCGACGCTGCACTCGGCCAATAGTGCTCAAGCCCGCGTTACGCTGGTCGAGGCGACGTACTGTGCAGGGTCAGGCTCGACTATGCGTGCACTACCAAGCCGCAGGTCGCGTCGATGAACCCCGCGCTTCACCCTGCAATCGTCCAGATGCGTTGAGGCCGGCAGGATGATACGGCTGTGAGCGGAGGACACGGCAAAGGTCCGCTCGCCGGGGTGCGCATCGTCGACCTGACGAGCGTCGTAATGGGTCCTTATGCAACCCAGATCTTCGCCGATCTCGGCGCCGATGTGATCAAGGTCGAAAGTCCCGACGGCGACACCACGCGCCACCTGCCGCCCGGGCATGATACGGCGCGTGGCGGTATGTTTCTCAACGTCAATCGCGGCAAGCGCAGCCTCGTGCTCGACCTCAAGCGGCCCGCTGCAGGCGTCGCCTTGCTTGCACTGGCTCGCGACGCCGATGTCTTCGTCCATTCGATGCGCGCCCAGGCGATCGGCCGCCTCGGCCTCGACTATGCTGCGCTTAAAGAAGTCAATCCGCGCATCATCTACGCCAACCTCTACGGCTTCGCGCGCAACGGTCCCTATTGCGACTATCCGGCCTATGACGACATCGTTCAGGCGGCGTCCGGCCTGGTCGATCTCCAGGCCCGCCTATCCGACGGCAAGCCGACCTATCTTGCCACGCTCGTCGCGGACAAGGTGGGCGGTCTGACCGGTGCTTATGCGATCATCGCCGCTCTCTTCGCCCGCGAGCGGAGCGGCGAGGGGCAGGAGATCGAGATTCCGATGTTCGAGACAATGGTCTCGTTCACGATGGTCGAACATCTGTGCGGTTCGCTGTTCGACCCGCCGCTCGGCCCGCCCGAATATCCCCGCGTCGTCGCTGCCTCGCGCCGTCCCTATGCAACCAGCGACGGTCACATCGGCGTGATGATCTACACTGACAAGCAATGGCGCGCCTTCTTTACCGCGCTCGGCGATCCCGATTGGTCCAAGGACGATATCTTCGCCTCCCTCGGCAATCGCACGCGCCACATCGGGGCAGTGCTCGACCGTGTCGCCGGCGAGCTCGTCAAACGCAGCAGTGCCGAGTGGCTCGACTTGTTCCGCAACGTGAATATCCCGGTGATGGCGATTGCCAGCCCGCAGGACCTGCTCCACGACCGCCATCTCGTCGATACCGGCTTCTGGGTCGAGCGCGACACCGAGGCAGGGCAACTGCGCTATCCGGGCATCCCGACCACCTTCTCCGCCACGCCGGGAGAGATTGGCGATGCCGCACCCGGCCTCGGTGCCGACAGCCGCGCGATCCTCGCTGAAGCCGGGCTCGGCGAAGAGGCGATCAATGCGCTCATCGCTAGCGGCGCGGCGCGCGAATGAGCCGGGAATGCGGGCCGGTTCCGATCGCCGACGGCGGTCTGCCCTTTGGTACGCACCCAGGAATGGAGGCCCGAGCCGGAATCGAACCGGCGTGCGGGGATTTGCAGTCCCCTACGTAACCACTCCGCCATCGGGCCGCGCGTGGAGGCGCTCTCTTAGCGGCTAGTACCGCCAAGGCAAGGGAACCGCCGGACCCTGTCCGGTGACAGGCGAACACGTCCCTTGCCAAGGTCCACTCGCTTAGTAGCGGTAGTGGTCGGGCTTGAACGGGCCCTGCTGCGGCACGTTGATATAGGCGGCCTGCTTGTCGGTCAGCGTGGTCAGCTTGACGCCCAGCTTCTCAAGGTGGAGCATCGCGACCTTCTCGTCGAGGTGCTTGGGCAGGACATAGACGTCCTTGCCGTACTTCGCGGCGCCCTGCCACAGTTCGATCTGCGCCAGCACCTGGTTGGTGAAGCTCGACGACATCACGAAGCTCGGGTGGCCGGTCGCGCAGCCCAGGTTGACCAGGCGGCCCTTGGCAAGGACGATGATCTTTTTGCCGTCGGCGAATTCGACTAGGTCGACCTGCGGCTTGATCTCGGTCCACTTCATGTTGCCGAGCGCGGCGATCTGAATCTCGCTGTCGAAGTGGCCGATGTTGCAGACGATGCTCATCGGCTTCATCGCGCGCATGTGATCGACGGTGATGACGTCGGCATTGCCGGTGGCGGTGCAGAAAATGTCGGCGCGGGTGACCGCTTCCTCCATCGTCACGACCTCGAAGCCCTCCATCGCCGCCTGCAGCGCGCAGATCGGGTCGATTTCGGTGACGAGGACGCGCGCGCCGCCGTTGCGCAGCGACTGCGCCGAGCCCTTGCCGACATCGCCGAAGCCGGCGACCACGGCGACCTTGCCGGCGAGCATGACGTCGGTCGCGCGACGGATCGCGTCGACCAGGCTTTCCTTGCAGCCATAGAGATTGTCGAACTTCGACTTGGTCACGCTGTCATTGACGTTGATGGCGGGGAAGGGGAGCTTGCCCTGTTTGCTAAGCTCATAGAGACGGTGGACGCCGGTGGTGGTCTCCTCCGACACGCCCTTGATATTGGCGACAGTCTTGGTGAGATAGCCCGGTCGGTCCTGGCCGAACCGAGTCAGCGTCGCCGCGAAAATCTCTTCCTCCTCCCTTCTCTGGGAGTACATTTTCTCGGTGTCGTGGACGCGCGCGCCCCACAGCGCGAACATCGTCGC
>NZ_JANMWY010000116.1:0-1920 GCF_031380695.1 Sphingomonas sp.
GTCGGCGGCGCGGCGCAGGTCAACGGTCCAACCGCATTCCAGGGCCAGTCGGCGGGCTATTACAGCCTTGGCAATGTCTGGACGCGCTTCCCCCAGAAGACCACCAATATCGCCAATCTCCAGCTGCCCTCGGCCAAGGCCGGTTGCGGCGGCATCGACATCTTCGCGGGTTCCTTCAGCTTCATCAATGCCAGCGAGATCGTCGCGCTCCTCAAAGCCATCGCCAACAATGCAGTCGGCTTTGCCTTCAGTCTCGCCATCGACACCGTCTGCCCCGAATGCTCGAAGATCATGCAGGAGTTTTCCCAAAAAGCGCAGCTGATGAACAACCTTAGTATCAATAGCTGCGAATCTGCCCAAGGTCTGGTCGGCGGCATCTGGCCCAAGGGTGATCTTGCCGACAAGGCGATCTGCGAGGCGATCGGCAACTCCGAAGGAATCTTCACCGACTATGCCGCAGCCAAGCACGGTTGCGGCACCCGCGGCCAGCGCGCCAGCACCACCCAGGCCGGCGGCGCCAAGTACGACGACGTCAATCCGGGCATCGCGCGCAACTACACGTGGCACATCCTCAAGAAATCGGCGTTCTTCGCACCCGGCGGCAACTTCGACCGCGAGCTCGCCGAATATGCGATGACGCTGATCGGCACGGTGATCTATGTGCCCCCGACCGACGACGCCTCGGGCAAGTTCGTGCCGTTCGCGGGCGATGCATCCTCGACCCTGGTCACCGCGCTGCTCGACGGTACCGGCGGGCAGACGGTGCGCGTGTTCGACTGCGACGAACCCGACAAGTGCCTCAACCCGGCGTTCAAGACCTTGAGCCTGCCCGCCAGCCGCGCGATCCGCACGCGCGTCGCGGCTCTGATCGCCGGGATGGTCGAGGCGGTCCGCGCCGATACCCCGATATCCGAGAGCCAGAAGGAACTGCTCCAGGTCGCCTCGATCCCCTTGTACAAAGTGCTCACCGTTCAGGCCGCGTTCGGTCGCGGGATGCCGACCGACGATCGCGAGACGCTCGCCGAGATCACTTCGGTCGATCTGCTGTTCGCGCTGCTCGACCGGATCGTCGGCGAAGCGGGGCGTTCGATGTCGAGCTTCATCGGCGCCGACGAGGCCAAGATCGCGCTGTGGCAAGGCCAGGTCGGCGCGGTGAAGACCGCGCTTGCCGACCGCCAGGCCAACATGCACCTCAAGGTCAGCGCGGTGCTCCAGATCATCGAGAAGACCGCGTTCATCGAGAACCAGCTGGCCGCCTCGATGTCGCCGGCAATGGCCGCCTCGCTCGACTGGTCGCGCGCGGTCTCGGGCCGCTCGCTCGTCAACTGAAGGCGCGCGGACAATGGTCGAGATCTTCACCATCGGCGGCGGCGACTACCTCGTCAACGTGCTGGCCGCGGTCGCCGCCTGGACCGGCGACGGCGGCTACAAGAGCCTGATCCAGGTGGTGATGGTGATGGGCCTCGCGCTCTCGGTCCTCACCGTCGCGTTCAACCAGGATTGGCGCGCCTGGCTCAACTGGTTCCTCGGCGCGACGCTGATCTATTCGTGCCTGATGGTCCCGCGGCTCGATGTCCACGTCACCGACCGCGTCGATCCCGGCCTCGCCCCCGCCAACGTCGCCAACGTCCCGCTCGGGCTTGCGCTGATGGCCAGCTTCACCAGCCAGGTGGGCGATTATTTGGTCCGCGCCTCGGAAACCGTGTTCGGGCTCCCCGGCGATCTCGACTATTCGCGCAACGGCATGATTTACGGCGCGCGGTTGCTCGATGCGACCAAAGGCATGCGCATCTCCGATCCCGAGTTTGCCGCCAATCTCGACGAACACTTCCGCCAATGCGTGTTCTACGACGTGCTGCTCGGGCACTATTCGATGCAGGCGCTGGCCCAGAGCCCGGACATCTGGGCGACGATCGCGCC
>NZ_JANMWY010000125.1:0-2098 GCF_031380695.1 Sphingomonas sp.
CTTTCCCGAGTGCGGCGGGTGCCGGCTGCAGCACCTCACCGATGCCGCCTTTGCCACCTATTGCGAGGACCGCATCACCGGTGCCCTCGCCCAGCACGCCCTCGCCTGCGAAGTCCGCCCAGCATTGCTCTCAACCCCACGCAGCCGCCGCCGCGCCAGCCTCCACGCGCTGCGCTCGGGCGGCGGGGTGGCGATCGGCTTTCACGAGGCGGCATCGAAGCGGGTGGTCGACCTGACCGAGTGTCACGTCCTCGCGACCGCGCTGTTCGCGCTGATCCGGCCCCTGCGCGGACTACTCGCGACGATGCTCAAGCCCAACCGCATGGCGACGATCCAGCTGACGCTCGCCGACCAAGGGGTCGATGTCGCGCTCGCCGGGGTCGAGGCGGAAGGGCTGGCAGCGGCCGAAGCGCTGACCGCATTCGGCGAGAAGCACCGCCTCGCCCGGCTCAGTCTCGATGAAGGCTATGGCGCTGAGGTCCGCTATGAGCCGGTTCCGGCGACCGTAACCCTGTCAGGGGTTTCGGTCGCGCTGCCGGTCGGAGCCTTCCTGCAGGCGACGCGCGACGGGGAGGCCGCTCTCATCGCCGCCGTGATCGAGGCAATCGGCGGATCGCCCCGCACCGCGGACCTGTTCGCGGGCCTCGGCACCTTCGCGCTGGCACTCGACGGCGACATCACCGCCGCCGAAGCGTCGCGCGAGGCAATTCACTCGCTTAAAGCCGCGGCGAGCCGGGCCGGGCGCACCGTTACCGCCGCCCACCGCGACCTCTACCGCAACCCGTATCAGCCCAGCGAACTCGGCGCCTTCGACGCCGTCGTCCTTGACCCACCGCGCGCCGGGGCGTTCGAGCAGGTCGGCACGCTTGCCGTCTCGACCGTTGCCCGCATCGCCTACGTTAGCTGTAACCCCGCCACCTTCGCCCGCGACGCCGCAGTACTCGCGAAGGGCGGCTATCACCTCAATTGGGTTCAACCGGTCGGCCAGTTCCGCTGGTCGACCCATGTAGAACTGGCCGCCAGCTTCAGCCGTGGAGAAGCTGTATCGCGGCGTGCAGGGTGAGGCCGAGCAGGCAGAGCGTCGACAGCGCGAACAGGATGAAGCGCGCCAGGATGCGGTTCCACGTCGCCTGGACGATGCTGTGCGCGATGCGCAGGGCCACATAGCCCCAAGCTAGCAGGACATTGAGCCTGTAGTCAGCGCCCATCAGGATCAGTGCGAAGACGATCGCGTAGAAGATCGTCGGCTGCTCCATCAGGTGGATATAATTATGCGCCTTCCACTGCGCCTTGGCGTCGATAGCGCCATCGAGCGCGCCGGGCGTGCTGCCGACGCGAGTGTTGAGGTCGATGCCGGCCTTTTTCATTGCCGGCAGCCGGACGATGACCATCCAGAACAGGATCAGGATCGACCAGGCAACGAGGGCGACGATCGGTGCGAGCAATGGGCTGTTAGTCATGGTATTTCTCCCCCTGAATCTGGGAAGAGTGATCAGTTTCGGTCAGAAACGCAACCCGCTTCGCATTCAGTCGAACATCTTCGCAAACGCCCGCTTCGCCCGCGTCTTCCACGCGCCACGGTGCCACGCGTCGCTTGCCAGCAACGGCAGCACCGATGTCGCCTCGGCGAACACCATCTGCTCCTTCGCGGTCGAGACCTTACCCCAGCTTGCCGCTTCCTGCAGCGTCGACGAGGAACAGGCCCCATCGCGGACGTCGGCGACCGTGATCTGCACGGCGTACTTGTGAACCTCGACGTCGTGATGACCAAGAATCTCCGCGCACACGACCGTGTCCTGGGTGAAGTTCTTGGGCACGCCGCCGCCGATCATCAGCAGGCCGGTCGTCCCCGCCTTGATCTTGATGTCGGTCAGCTCGCGAAAGTCGGCGATCGCGTCGAGCACAATGTACGGCTTGCCCGCCTTCATCCGGTCGACCTGATGCTTGACCAGCCCGAACCCGGCCGATGAATCGACGAACGCCGGGCAGAAGATCGGCACGTCATGCTCGTAGGCGAGCTTGACCAGGCTGTTGTCCTTCTTGCCGTTGCCGTCGCACAGCCACTTGCCCATCTCGCGAATGAAGGCGCGCGACGAAT
>NZ_JANMWY010000173.1:0-4014 GCF_031380695.1 Sphingomonas sp.
GAACCCGTGCCCGAAGATCTGTTTGGGCAAGGGCAGACCGGCCGACATCAGGAACGCCGGCCAGTAGACCGCGTGGAAGCGGACGATGTCCTTGCCGATGAGATGGACATTGGCCGGCCAGTAGCGGTCCAACAGGTCGCCGCCGTCGGGATAAGCGAGCCCGGTCAGATAGTTGGTCAGGGCGTCGAGCCAGACGTACATGACATGATCGGGGCTGCCCGGCACCTTGACCCCCCAGTCGAAACTGGTGCGCGAGATCGACAGATCGTTGAGCCCGCCCTCGACGAAGCGAAGGACTTCGTTGCGGCGGCTGTCGGGCTGGATATACTCGGGGTGTGCGGCGTAGTGGTCGAGCAACTTCTGCTGATAGGCCGAGAGCTTGAAGAACCAGCTTTCCTCGACCGTCCACTCGACCGGCGTGCCCTGCGGCGAGCGCTTGCCCCCCTCCCCGTCGACCAGTTCGCTCTCGTCATAAAAGGCTTCGTCGCGGACCGAATACCAGCCTTCGTAGCGACCGAGATAAAGGTCGCCATTGGCTTCCATCGCCGACCAGATCGCTTGGCTGGCGCGATGGTGGGCGGGTTCGGAGGTACGAATGAAGCGGTCATACCCGACATCAAGAACATCGCACATCGCCTTGAACTTGGATGACATCTGGTCGGCATAGACCTGAGGTTCGAGGCCTTCCGCCTTGGCTGCCTGGGCCATTTTCAGGCCATGCTCGTCGGTTCCGGTCTGGAAGCGCACGTCGCGGCCCTGGGCGCGCTGGAAGCGGGCGATGGTATCGGCGGCGATCGCTTCATAAGCGTGACCGATGTGCGGCGCGCCGTTGGGGTAGCTGATCGCGGTCGTGATGTAATAGGGCTCGGCCATCGCCACGCCCTAGCCGGGGCGAGTGCGGCCTTCAAGGAAGCGCTAGCTGCGCCGCCAGTCGTGGGTCGTCGTCGGCAATCGCACGGTCAGCCCGCAGTCCGGCACTGCCACCTGGCATGCCAGCCGCGAGGTGCGGGCTACGCCGGGGGCAAGGTCGAGCAGGTCGTCCTCCTCCTCGCTCGCTCGAGGGAGGCGTGCGAAATCGTCGGCGGCGACGATGACGTGGCAGGTCGAACAGGCCATCTGCCCCTCGCACGCGCCTTCCAACGGCTGATCGTGGAGCTGGGCGAGGTCGAGGAGGTTGGTGCCGGGTGGCGCTTCTACGGTGCGGTCGAGGCTGCCGTCGGCGCGGAGGAAGCGGACTTCGGTCATGCGGCGAACCTGGCCTGCGCATCGGCGGATGCGCGCAAGTGCTCGCAGGCGGTCACCAATTCGGCCTCGCTGGTGTAGCGGCCGAAGCCGAGGCGGATCGAGCTGCGCGCCTGGCGATCGGACAGGCCGAGGGCACGCAGGACGTGGCTTGGCCGCCCCGATCCGCTGGCGCAGGCCGAACCGAGCGAAAAAGCGATGTCGCGGCAGTCGGACAGCAAGCGGGCGGCGTCCAGTCCGTCGCGGCGCAGGTTGAGGTTGCCGTGATAGCGGGCGTCGGCGCTGCCGTTGAGCTGCCAGTCGGGGCCGAACGCGTTGCGGGCGGCGGTCCAGAGGTTTTCGATATGCTGGGCGTCCGCCTCGCGCCGCTCGGTCGCCAGTTTGGCCGCTGCGCCGAAGCCGACGCACAGCGCGGGTGAGAGGGTGCCGGAGCGTAGGCCCTGCTCCTGCCCACCGCCGTGGAGTAGCGGCGTCGGTTCGCACCCGTCGCGCATCCATAAGGCGCCGACGCCCTTGGGACCGTGAATCTTGTGCGCGGAGACGGCGATCAGGTCGGGGCCGGGCGGAATGGCCACGCGGCCGAGGCCCTGCACTGCGTCGCACAGCATCAGCGCGCCGTTGGCCTTGGCGAGGCGCGCCAGCTCGGCGATCGGCTGGATCACGCCGATCTCGTTATTGACGAGCATCGCCGCAACCAGCGCGGTGTTGTCGTCGATTGCCGCTTCGGCCTGAGCGAGATCGACCAGGCCGTCGCGCCCGACCGGCAGGCGGATCACCTCGACCCCCTGCCCTGCGAGCCATTCCGCCGTGTCGAGCACGGCCGCATGTTCGGTCGCGATGGTGACCAGCTTGCGCCGGGGGGAGCGCTCGAATGTGCCTTTGATGGCCCAGTTGAGCGCCTCGGTGGCGCCCGAAGTGAAGGCGAGCTTACCGCCGCCCGCGCCGATCGCTCGTTCCACATGACGCCGCGCGATCGCGATTGCGGCATCCGCCTCCCGCCCCCAGCGCGACGGACTGTGCGGGTTGGTGAAGCGGTCGGCGATCCATGGCGTCATGGCGGCAACCGCTTCGGGCGCGAGCGGGGTGGTCGCCTGATAATCGAGGTAGATCATGCCGCGCGCCGCCGCTCGGCGATGGCGCGGAAGGCGGCGAGGAAGGCGTCCACTTCCGCGTCGCTCGTATGCGGGCCGAAGCTGATGCGGATGGTCGAGGTAGTGAGGTCGGGGGCGATGCCCATCGCGGCGAGGACGTGGCTCGGCTTGAGCGATCCGGACGAGCAGGCGCTGCCGGCGCTGACCGAGAAGCCGGCGAGATCAAGCTGGACGAGCAGGCTGGCCGAGGCGAGCCCCGGCAAGGCGACCGCGCCAATGGTGGCGATGCGCGGGGTGTTGGCGGCGATGACGATGGCGCCGGCGTGGCGCATGCCGTCGGAGAGGCGCTCGCGGAGAAGCGCGAGGCGCGGCATTGCTTCGCGAAATGCCCCGCTCTCCAAGGCGGCGGCGAAGGCGGCCGCGCCCGGCACGTCCTGAGTGCCCCGTCGATAGCCCCGCTCCTGCCCGCCGCTCGGCTCGAGCACAGCGATGTCGCGGACCAGCAACACGCCGACACCCGGCGGCCCGCCCAGCTTGTGCGCAGACACGGCGATGAAGTCGGCATCCGGCAGCTCGATCTTGCCAGCCGCCTGCGCGCAATCGGCCAGCCATAGCGAGCCTGCGGCGCGGACCCGTTTCAAAATTGCCTCGGCCGGCTGGATCACGCCGGTTTCATTATTGACGAGTTGGATCGCCAGTAGCGCTGGCCCCTGCGCCAAGGCGGCTTCGAGCGCGTCGAGATCGATGATCCCGCCCTGATTGACCGGCAGCACGGTCGCCCCCGACCCCATCGCGAAGGGCACGACGTCATGCTCGGTCGCGCCGATGATCCGCCCGGCGACCTTCGCCCGCGCCGCCGCGATCGTGATCGCCTCGCTCGCGCCCGAGGTCAGGATGATGTCGTGCGGCCAGCCGAGCGCCGCCGCGATCGCCGCCCTCGCCTCCTCCAGCAGCGCCCGCGCCGCGCGCCCGTCGGCATGGGGCGAACTCGGGTTCGCCCAGCGCGCTAGCGCGTCGGCCATCGCCGCTCGCGCCGCCGGCAGCACGGGCGTCGTCGCGGCATGGTCGAGATAGATGCGCGTCGTCATGTCGCCGCCGGTCCTGCCAGTTTGCGCTCAGGCTTGCCACGTCTATATAGCGCGGCAATCCATTCTATCCTCCAGCATATCGAGCGCCATGCCCGAAGTTATTTTTCCCGGCCCCGAAGGCCGTCTCGAAGGCCGTTTCAATCCTGGCCCGCGCCCGCGCGCGCCGGTCGCGCTGATCCTCCACTCGCACCCGCAGGCCGGGGGCACGATGAACAACAAGATCGTACAGCTGCTTTACCAGACCTTCGTGCGGCGCGGGTTCGCCACGCTGCGGTTCAATTTTCGCGGCGTCGGCAAGAGCCAGGGGCTGTTCGACAATGGCATCGGCGAGCTGAGCGACGCGGCGAGCGCGCTCGACTGGGTCCAGTCAATCCATCCCGAGGCCGAGACGACCTGGGTCGCGGGAGTCAGCTTCGGGGCGTGGATCGGCATGCAGCTACTGATGCGCCGGCCCGAGATCAAAGGCTTCATCTCGATCGCCCCGCCGGCCAACATGTACGACTTCAGCTTCCTCGCCCCGTGCCCGTCGTCGGGCATCATCATCCAGGGCGAGGGCGACGAGGTGGTGACACCGAGCGCGGTGCAGAAGCTGG
>NZ_JANMWY010000237.1:0-2131 GCF_031380695.1 Sphingomonas sp.
GCCATGAGCAATGTCATCTCCACCCGCCTCCTCGTCCTCGGCTCCGGCCCGGCGGGTCTCACCGCCGCCATCTACGCCGCCCGCGCCGGCCTGTCGCCGGTCGTCGTCCAGGGCATCCAGCCCGGCGGCCAGCTGACCACCACCACCGATGTCGAGAATTATCCCGGCTTTCGCGATGTCATCCAGGGCCCGTGGCTGATGGAGGAAATGCAGGCCCAGGCCGAGCATGTCGGGACGCGCATGGTGTGGGACCATATCGCCTCGGTCGACCTGACGCGGCGCCCGTTCGTGCTCAAGGGCGACAGTGGCGAATATCATGCCGACACGCTGATCATCGCCACCGGCGCGCAAGCCAAATGGCTCGGGCTGCCGTCCGAGGAACATATGAAGGGCAAGGGCGCGTCGGCTTGCGCGACCTGCGACGGCTTTTTCTATCGCGGCAAGAAGGTCGCGGTGATCGGCGGCGGCAATACGGCGGTCGAGGAGGCGCTCTACCTCACCAACCACAGCCACGACGTCACCCTGATCCACCGCCGCGACAGTCTGCGCGCCGAGAAGATCCTGCAGGACCGGCTGTTCGCCCACCAGAACATCAAGATCATCTGGCACAGCGAAGTCGCCGAATTCGTCGCCGGCGGGACGCCCGAAGCGCTGGTCGGGCTCGATTTGCGCGACGTCCGCACCGGCGAGATTTCGCGGATCGATGTCGACGGGGCGTTCGTCGCGATCGGCCACAAGCCCGCGACCGAATTGTTCGCGGGCAAGATCACGCTCGACGCCGACGGCTACATAGAGTGCGCCCCGGGCAGCACCCGGACCAACGTGCCGGGCGTGTTCGCGTGCGGCGATGTGATGGACAAGCTGTACCGGCAGGCGGTGACGGCGGCGGGAACGGGCTGCATGGCCGCGCTCGATGCCGAGCGGTTCCTGGCGGAGATGGAGTTCGAAGCGCTGCAGGCGGCGGAGTAGGGTCGCACTCTTCACACTGATTCACGGTCACGAAGGGTTTTTGCGGGCGACGGCGGTGTTCAAAGTTCACTAAAGTTCACACGGTACCGAGGTTTTCGCGCGGGGATATAAGCGCGCGAGATATGTGATGGCCGATGCTTAGAAAGAACGCTGTTGTGGTGGCATAAGTTGGGGGCTGTAGGACAGCATTTTCTTGTTGTCCGTTTTTTGGTGGTTAGCAGTCTAGCCGGTTATGTTGCATGTGAGCTGACAGCGCAAAGCCGACAGCGGTCAGTTCGTATTACATGTCACTTATTGCATGACAGAAACGGGGAATGATGTGCCGCCATCGACAAAAAGAACGCGGCTGACCTCACGCCAGTTTCATCGCTGGCTCGGCATCGGCGCGGCGGTACTGTTTATCTTGGTTTCGGTCACCGGCGTCGCCCTTCAGTATCAGCAGATATTCGGGTCCGAGGAAGCGGCGAAGGAGGCCGCAGCTTTGATCGTGTCGCCGTTGTCGCTCGCCAAGCCCACCGGCCTCGACCCAGCCGCGCTCGACCGTGCGCGCACGACGCTTCTCGCTCGCTATGGCAATCGCTCGGTCACTGGAGTCGACTGGCAGATCAAGGCCTCGAATCCATCGTTCGTGTTCCACCTCGACGGGAGCGACCCGCGCAAGGTTGCGGTAAGCGTGGCGAACGGTGTGATCCTCTCCGACGAGCCCGATGGAGAAGACTGGTTGCTCCGGCTCCATTCGGGGGAGATCATCGGCGACGGCGGCAAGTTCCTTGGCCTGCTGTGGGGACTGGGGCTGGTCGCAATGACGCTGACCGGGGTGTGGATTTACGTCAAAATGTATCGCGCTCGGCAGAAGGGTTCGGCATCGCAGTTGACCGGGTGGCGACGGTATTTCTGGTGAAGGCCACCCTGCCTGCCGTCCTCGCGGCCTTTATCGCCGCAGCACCGCTAAGCGCACAGACCAGAGGCACTGCCGGTGATGTCACCCCGCAGCCGAAGGTTCCCGCGCCAACCCGGCAGGGGCTTTATTTCAAGCCCGATGCGGGGATCGTCTATCAGTCGGGCGACTTCCGCCTGACCGCGTGGGGGTTCGCCGAACGGCTGATTAACCCCGACGGACCCGACACTTTCCGGCGCGTGCGGCAGGGCGCGGAGATCGACC
>NZ_JANMWY010000255.1:0-2093 GCF_031380695.1 Sphingomonas sp.
CCTGGTGCGCCTCGTCCCACCCGATGTTGCGCATCGCGATGATCAGTCCCGCCGCCAGCCCGGCCTCGATCGCCAGCATGGCCAGGCTGATCGCCATGTTGCGATGGCGATCGACATAGATTAGCGCCGCCTCGCTCACCACGGCTGATGCCGCAATCACTTCCGCCGCCAGCAGGAACCCCATCGTGGCCGTGCCGCCAGTGAAATGCGGCCCAACCAGCCCCATCACCGCGCGCCCCGGCATCGCCAGCGCCAGCGCGATTCCGGCCTGCGCGGCGATGATCCAGTAGCTCACTTGCCGCACCTGCTTCGCCACCGCTGCCTTGTCACCGTCGGCGATGTTGCGGGCGATGACCGGGCCCAGCACCGGCTCGAAACTGGTCTTTAGCTTGGCCGGCAGCGTCGCGACCTGCTGGGCGACATAATAGATACCGACGAACGCCGGGCTCAGGAGCAGCCCGAGCACGGCCAGGTCGATCCGCCGTGATGCCCATTCGACCGCGTCCGCCGCCGCCAGTGGCGCGTTGCGCCGTGCCGTCTTCCACGATCCGGCGAGGTCTGGCGCCCAGCCACGCGGAATTCCATAACTGCGCACCAGTGGGATCAGCGCTGCGATCATCGCCGCGACCATTGAAAAGACGTAGGAAATGATCAGGCCGTCGCGCAGCGAGAAATACGACCAGGCGAAGGCGACGATGCTGATCGTCCACGGCTCGACCAGCGATCGCGCGCGCACCGTCGCACCGACATCGTTGCGATAGGCCAGCGCGGCGAGCGCGATGTCGGTCCAGCTGATCGCCAGCACCGTGATGGGGAGCAGCCAGTCGAGCCCATGAACCTGGCTGTTGGGAAACATCGCCCGCGGAAAGGCCATCAGCACGGCCATGCACAGGATTGAACCGAGCAGTGACACGAGTAGCGCATCGGCGACGACGCAGGCATGGTCCTTTTTCGAGTTGGCGAGCAGCTGCGCCAGCCCGCGTCTGAGGCCGAGCGCCGACAATTGCGCGGCGAACTCGACCGTCAACACGGCATAGGCGAACCGCCCGAGCGCTTCCGCGCCATAGACCCGCCCGGCGATGAACAGGAACGGCAGCCGCGCGGCCAGCCGCAGCAGGAAGCCGAACGCGTTCAGCCGCCCGCCGCGCGCCAGCGTCGCCATGTCGGCATCGGGTTCGCGCTCGCCGGGCTGATCGGGGACCGCCGTCGAAGCGGTCAATGCGCTGCTCCCCAATGCGCGCCCCAGCCAACCTCGACGTCGAGCGGCACGTCGAGCATCAGCGCCGGTTCGGCGGCATGGGCCATCACCCGGCGCACGACGTCGGCGGTCGCTTCCTGCTCACCCTCGGGTACTTCAAACACCAGCTCGTCATGGACCTGCAGCAGCATCTGCGCGCCCAGCCTGGCGTCGGCCAAGGCGCCGTCCATGCGGTTCATCGCGCGCTTGATCAGGTCGGCGCTGGTCCCCTGGATCGGGGCATTGATCGCCGCCCGCTCGCTCCCCTGCCGCTGGTTCATCTGTGACGAGCGGATGTTGGGGAAATGCGTCTTTCGCCCGAACAGGGTCTGCGTATAGCCATGCTCGCGCACGAATGCCGTCGTCTCGCCGATATAATTGCGGATGCCGGGGAAGCGCTCGAAATAGCGGTCGATGATGAACTGGCCTTCCTCCCGCGCCACCCCCAGCCGCCCGGCCAGCCCCCATGACGAAATGCCGTAGAGGATGGCGAAGTTGATCGTCTTGGCCTTGTTGCGATTGTCGCGGTCGGACGATCCGAACAATTCCTCGGCGGTCATCTTATGGATGTCGACCTTGTCGGCGAAGGCCTGCTTCAGCGGCGGCACATCGGCCATGTGCGCGGCGAGGCGCAGCTCGATCTGCGAATAATCGGCGCTCATCAGGACATGACCCGGCGCCGCGACGAAGGCGTCGCGGATTTTGCGGCCGAGCTCGGTGCGGATCGGGATATTCTGCAGATTGGGTTCGGTCGACGACAATCGCCCGGTCTGCGCGCCCGACAGGCTGTAACTGGTATGCACCCGCCCCGTGTCCGGGTTGATCTGCGCCTGCAATGCGTCGGTGTAGGTCGTCT
>NZ_JANMWY010000267.1:0-1941 GCF_031380695.1 Sphingomonas sp.
CTCTCATCGGCCAATTCATAACATCATCCCCACAAACTTCTCGAACAGATAGAAACTATCCATCGGCCCCGGGCTCGCCTCGGGATGATATTGCACCGAAAATGCCGGCCGATCGGTCAGCTCCAGCCCGCAATTGCTCCCGTCGAACAGGCTGACATGCGTCTCGCGCACATGGTCCGGCATCCCCTCGCGCTCGACCGCAAACCCGTGGTTCATCGAGGTAATTTCGACCGCCCCATCGGCGATCCGCTTGACCGGATGATTGGCCCCACGATGCCCCTGGAACATCTTCGCCGTCCGCCCACCCACGGCCAGCGCAAGCAATTGGTGCCCCAGGCAAATCCCGAACAGCGGCTTGCCCGTCTCCAACAGCGCCCGGATCACCGGCACCGCATGGACGCCGGTGGCGGCCGGATCGCCCGGCCCGTTCGACAGGAAGAATCCCTCGGGCTCCTCCGCCATGATCTCGTCATAGCTGGCCGTCGCCGGCAACACCGTCACCCGCGCACCCGCCTCGACCAGATTGCGGAAGATATTCCGCTTGGCGCCATAGTCGATCGCGACGACATGGGGGAGCGTTGAACCGGCCCCACCCTGAGCCGTTCGTCCTGAGCGAAGCGCGGAGCGCGTAGTCGAAGGGCCCGCTGCGGAGTGCCCGAGCTCAAGAGACCATTTCCCCCCACTCCAGCTCTCCCTCTCCCCGCGCGACACTTCGAGCGCCAGGTCCATGCCCTCCAGCCCCGGCCACGCCGACGCCATCGCCCTGAGCGCTGCCACGTCGAACACGCCATCCGCCGCATGGGCGATCACGACATTGGGCGGCCCTTCGCGCCGCACCAGCTTGGTCAGCGCGCGCGTGTCCAGCCCCGATATCCCGATCCGGCCATGTCGCGCCATCCACTCGGGGAAGTCGCTCTCCGACCGAAAATTCGACGCCCCGGTGACCGCCTCGCGCACGACACAGCCCAGCGCGTGCGGCATCGCCGCCTCAAAATCCTCGTCATTGGCCCCGACATTGCCAATGTGCGGGAAGGTGAACGCCACCACCTGCTTCGCGAAGCTCGGGTCGGTCATCACCTCCTGATAACCGGTCATCGCGGTGTGGAAGCACAGCTCGCCGACCGCCGCGCCTTGTGCCCCGAACCCCTGCCCCCACGCCACGCGCCCATCGGCGAACACCAGGCAGGCGGTCGCGCCCTTGGGCTGTGGCGCGGGCGTGGCTTTAGCGTCGGCCATCGGGCGATGGGGCCTTTCGAACGGAGTTTCCAGCAATGTCGCTAAGCCACACCCGCTAGGGCCGGACGGGCGTCAGGTCAACGCTGTAAAAGTTGCGCGCCCGCCGCTACCAGTCCGACTTTGGCAAAGGTCGAACCCATGATTCGCGACACCATCCAGGCCGCGCAGGTCAGCGCGATGAAGGCCGGCGACAAGCCCGCCACTCAGGCCATTCGCCTGATCCTGTCGACGATCAAGAATCGCGATATCGAGGCGCGGACCGGAAAATCGCCCGAGGACGACGACCAGCTCGTCACCGAAGTCCTCCAGAAAATGGTCAAGCAGCGCCGAGAATCGGTCGAGATGTACCGCAAGGGTGGCCGCGAGGAGCTTGCCGCCGCCGAGGAAGCCGAGATCGCCGTGATCGACCGCTTCATGCCGCAGCAGATGGACGACGCCGCCGCCAAGGCCGCGATCGGCGCGATCATCACGGAGACCGGCGCGGCGAGCATGAAGGACATGGGCAAGGTCATGGCCCTGGTAAAGGAACGCCACGCCAGCAGCATCGAACCCGCCCGAGCCAGCGCGCTGGTGCGGGGTTTGCTGGGCTAGGCGTGAGCCTTTCTCCGCAATTTCTCGACGAACTGCGCGCCCGCACCCTGCTGTCCGCCGTCATCGCGCCGTCGGTCAAGCTCCTGCGCGCCGGGCGCGAGTGGAAGGCGTGTT
>NZ_JANMWY010000277.1:0-7986 GCF_031380695.1 Sphingomonas sp.
CAGGATGAACAGCGGCGCGCCGATAACGGGCAGGCGCAGGTGGAGAGGATCGGAGGCACGCTCATGGAGTTAGAATTCCCTTAAAGGCAGTGATAGTCGCGGTACCATTGCACGAAACGCGGCACGCCGACGTCGATCGACACGGTAGGGGCATAGCCATGGTCGCGGGCGATGGCGCTGATATCGGCGAAGGTGTCGGTGACGTCGCCGGGCTGCATCGGTTCGGGGCGGATGTCGGCCTTGCGCCCGGTCGCTTCCTCGAGCAGGCCGATGAGCTGTAGCAGCTCTTCCGAGCGGCTGTTGCCGATGTTGTAGAGCGCGTGCGGCCTGACGCTGCCACCGGCCTTTTCGGCGCCATCGTCGGCGGGCGGGCGGTCGAGGCAGGCGACGACGCCGCCGACGATATCGTCGATATAGGTGAAGTCGCGCCGCATCCGGCCGCCATTGAACAGGGGCAGGGGGCGGCCCTCGAACAGCGCCTTAGTGAAGATCCACAGCGCCATGTCGGGGCGGCCCCATGGGCCGTAGACGGTGAAGAAACGCAGGCCGGTGAGCGCCAACTTATAGAGGCCGGCATAGGCTTCGCTCATCAACTCGTCCGCGCGCTTGGTCGCGGCGTAAAGCGACACCGGATGGTCGGCGCGGTCCTCGACCCGGAACGGGAGCTGGTCGTTGCCGCCGTAGACCGAGGACGAGGAGGCATAAACCATGTGGCTCGACCCGCGCTGCCGGGCGAGTTCGAGCAGGTTGGCGTGGCCGACGATGTTCGACTGGATATAGGCCCCCGGATTGTCGATCGAGTAGCGCACCCCGGCCTGCGCACCGAGGTGGACGATGCGGTCGAAGTCGCTGGTTCCAGCGAACGCAGCCAGCGCCTGCGCATCGGCGAAGTCAACCGGATCGAATGAAAACCGATCGCTAAATTCGTTGTCCAGGATGGCGAGCCTGTCGCGCTTCAGCAAGACTGCATAATAATCGTTGAGATTGTCGATCCCGACGACGCGCTCCCCGCGCTCGAGGAGGCACCGCGCAACCGAATAGCCGATGAACCCGGCGGCGCCGGTTACGAGGGTCGTCATGGCGGCGTTCTAGCGGTGGCGGTCGGGCGGGGCCATCCCTCGCGTTGCAGATCGGAACTGAATTCCTTCGATTCCGTTTTACGCACCATGTTGATTGCGTCCGATGATCGATCCCATCTCCTTGCCAAACAGTTCGCCGGCTTTGTCTCGGCTGAAATGTTTCCCTGCGTCGGAGCGAAGGCCGCGCTCAATCGAGACGGGATGCGGTTTGTCGTCGCTCGAGATTTCACTTCGGCGTGGGACGATTTGCGCATCCTGCCGACGCTGTTCGATCTGGTCCGCGGCTATCGCGCTTCACCCGACCTGTTCCAGACGCTGGTGGTCATTTTCGAGCAGGGCGCGCCCGAATCTGAGACGGAATTCGAAGAGGGCATGTGGGACCGGCTGCAGTCACTGACCGACAAGGACGAATGGTTGGGCCAGCCGGCCGATCCCCGCGTCGCCCACGACCCCGACGACCCCCATTTCGCAATGAGTTTCGGCGGTGAGGCGTTTTTCGTCGTCGGCCTCCATCCTCGCGCCAGTCGACCGGCGCGGCGGTTTGAGCGACCGGCGATGGTGTTCAATCTTCACGACCAGTTCGAGCGGCTGCGCGCGGCCGGGCGCTACGACAAGTTGCGCGGCGCGATCCTGTCTCGCGACGTCGCTCTGGCGGGCTCGGTCAATCCGATGCTGGCGTCCCACGGCACGATGTCGGCCGCGCGGCAATATAGTGGTCGTGCCGTCGAGGATGGCTGGTGCTGCCCGTTCAGCGGCCGGACCGCACCCAATGCCGACTGACGCGCGGGAGATTCTGCCCCGGAGCGGAACCGCCTTCACTCTCGACAAGGGCCAGACGCTGACCGTCATCGACCCGCGTGGCGAGCAGGTCGCGGACCTGCTGGCGTTTGCGCGCGACGATGTGCGCGAAGTCATCTCGTCGGGCCGGACGTTCGACTATGCCAACCGCATCTATCTGACCACCGGCGACGTACTTTATTCGAACCGCAGCAGGCCGCTGCTGACGATCGTCGAGGACAGCGTCGGACGCCATGACTTCCTGCTCACGCCCTGTTCGAAGGATACGTTCCGGATCATCTATGGTGACGCCGATCCGCACCGGGGCTGCTTCGGCAATCTCGCCGCGGTGCTGGCGCCTCATGGCGTGACCGAGGATATGATCCCGATCGCCTTCAACTGCTTCATGAACGTACCGGTCGACGGCGCAACAGGGACCTTCACCGTCGAACCGCCGCTGAGCAAGGCCGGCGACCTTATTGCGTTTCGCGCCGAGGATGACCTGGTCATCGGCCTGACCGCCTGCTCGGCGCTGCAGTCCAACAACGGAAGTTTCAAGCCGATCCATTGGCGCATCGATTGATGGCGACGGCGTTTGCCGGGGCGATCGCGGGAGAGCGGGCGGAGACTGGCGGCGCGCTGGCTCGGCTCCGCGTCCGGTTGATCTATGCGTGGCGCCATCGCCGGCTGCCCCACCTTGACCACCCGTTTCGGTTCAACGAATGGGTCCAGTGGCGCAAGCTCAATGAGCGCAGCCCGGCGCTTGCGTCGCTGACCGACAAATGCGCCGCGAAGGCTCTGGTCGCCTCCCGCCTGGGATCGCAATGGGTCGTGCCGACTCTCTGGCAGGGTGAGGCGGCGCCGGACGTGCCGCCGTGGCCGGCACCCTTCGTGATCAAGGCGAGCCACGGCTGCAATCAATTCGCCATCATTCACGACATTGCCCGCGACTGGCCCGATGCGCTGGCCCGCAGTCGCTGCTGGACCCGTCAGACGTATGGCCGCTGGCTCGACGAATGGCTCTATTCGCTCAATCGGCCCGGGCTGATGGTCGAACCGTTCATCGGTCACGGCAACACGCCGCCGGTCGATTACAAGCTTTATGTCTTTGCCGGCTACGTCGCGATCGTGCAGGTCCATACCAATCGCTTGGGCGATCACTGCTGGGTGCAATATGACCGCCACTGGAACCGCCTGTCGAACGGTCAAGAGGCGACGGCGCCGGGCAAGCTGGCGGCGATGATCGCGGCAGCCGAGACGCTCGGGCGAGGCCATGATTTCATCCGGGTCGATTTCTACGATACCGTCGACGGCCCGCTGTTCGGAGAATTTTGCCTTTACCCCGGATCGGGTCTCGATCCGTTCGATCCGCCTTCGCTTGACGAGCAACTCGGCGAGTGGTGGACCGAGGCGCGGGCGGCGTTGGCGATGGATTGACCGCGGCCTTTCGCATTCTTGCTGCACCTGCTAAGGGCGCGCCATGCTCAATATCAATGGAATCACGGTGCGCCTCGGCGGGCGGACGATCCTCGATCGCGCCACTGCCGCGATTCCGCCTGGCGCGCGGGTTGGGCTGATCGGCCGCAACGGCGCCGGCAAGTCGACCCTGATGAAGGTGATGATCGGCCAGCTCGAGCCCGACGACGGCGAGATCGAGATGCCGAAGAAGACCCGACTCGGCTATATTGCGCAGGATGCGCCGTCGGGTGAGCGGACGCCGTTCGAGACCGTCCTGGCCGCCGACGCCGAGCGCGCCGCGCTGATGGCCGAGGCCGAGGAATGCCACGACCCCGACCGGCTCGGCCATGTCTATGAGCGCCTGCTGGCGATCGATGCCTACACTGCTGACGCACGGGCATCGCGGATCCTGCTCGGGTTGGGTTTCGACGAGGAGATGCAGGGCCAGCCGCTCGACAGCTACTCGGGCGGGTGGAAGATGCGGGTGGCGCTGGCGGCGCTGCTGTTCTCGCAGCCCGATGTGCTATTGCTCGACGAACCGTCGAACCACCTCGACCTCGAGGCAACGCTGTGGCTCGAGAATTTCCTCAAAAGCTATCCAGGCACGCTGGTGGTGATCAGCCACGAGCGCGACCTGCTCAACAATGTCGTCGACACGATCCTCCATCTCGAGCGTGGCAAGGTCAAGCTCTACTCGGGCGGCTACGACAGTTTCGAGCGGCAGCGGGCGGAGCGGGTGGCGCAGATCGCGGCGGCGCGGGCGGCACAGGACAGCCAGCGGGCGCGGTTGCAGGACTATATCGCGCGCAACTCGGCACGCGCCTCGACCGCCAAGCAAGCGCAATCGCGCGCCAAGATGCTGGCCAAGATGCAGCCGATCGCGGCGTTGGCCGAAGATCCCAGCCTCAGCTTCGATTTCCCGTCGCCGACCGAACTGAAGCCGCCGCTGATCACGCTCGACATGGCCTCGGTGGGGTACACGGAAGGCAATCCGATCCTGCGCAAGCTCCACCTGCGGATCGACCCCGACGACCGCATCGCGCTGCTCGGCCGCAACGGCAATGGCAAGACCACGCTCGCCCGGCTGCTCGCCGCCCAGCTCGCGCCAATGGAGGGTGAGGTCCATTCGTCGAGCAAGATGCGGGTCGGCTATTTCACTCAGTATCAGGTCGAGGAATTGCACGGCGACGATACGCCGTTGCAGCATATGACCCGGCTGATGAAGGGCATGACCCCGGCCGCCGTGCGGGCGCAGCTTGGGCGGTTCGGCTTTTCGGGCGACAAGGCGACGACGCTGGTCGCAAAATTGTCGGGGGGCGAGCGGGCGAGGCTGGCGCTGGCGCTGATCACCCGCGACGCGCCGCATTTGCTGATCCTCGACGAGCCGACCAACCACCTCGATGTGGATAGCCGCGAAGCGCTGGTCCAAGCGCTCAACGGTTATGACGGAGCGGTCATCCTGGTCAGCCACGACCGCCACATGGTCGAACTGACCGCCGATCGGCTGGTGCTGGTCGAGGATGGCCGGGCGCTGGATTATGCCGGGTCGATCGACGATTATATCGACTTCGTGCTGGGTCGGAACCAGCCGAAGGGCGAACCTAAGGCCAAGGCGGCCAAGCTCGACAAGAAAGCCACGGCGAAGGCCCGCGGCGATGCGGCGGCGCTGAAGCTGGCGGCGGTCGAGGCCGAGCAGGCGAGCGCCAAGCTGGCCGCACAATGTTCGGCGCTCGACCAGGCGATGTTCGACCCGTCGCGCGCCGCGCCCGACCTCGCGCAACTGCCGATCAGTGAGCTTAACCGCCGCCGGACCGAAGTCGCTGCGGAGCTGGAAGCGGCGGAGGCGCGCTGGCTCGAGGCCAGCGAGCGCCTCGAACAGGCGGCTTAGCTCGCCGCCTTCACCTCCTGCCGATATTTATGAAGCAGCGGTTCGGTATAGCCGTTGGGCTGCACCGCTCCTTCGAACACCAGCGCCCGGGCGGCCTGGTACGCCAGGCTAGTCGCCTCATGGCCGCTCATCGGTCGGTAGAGCGGGTCGCCCATATTCTGGGCATCGACCCGCGCCGCCATCCGCGTGAACGCCTTGTCGACCTGGGCTGCCGAGCAGACGCCGTGGCGGAGCCAGTTGGCGAGCAATTGCGACGAGATGCGTAGCGTTGCGCGATCCTCCATCAGGCCGATGTCGTGGATGTCGGGGACCTTCGAGCAGCCGACCCCCTGATCGATCCACCGCACGACATAGCCGAGGATGCCCTGGGCATTATTGTCGAGCTCGCCCTGCACTTCATCCTCGGTCCAGTTCCGTCCGCCCGCGAGGGGAATGGTCAGCAGCTTGGCGAGCGGAGCAACCGCACGGTCGGCAAACTCCTTCTGCCGCGCGAAGACGTCGAGCTGGTGATAATGAAGCGCGTGGAGCACCGCCGCCGTGGGGCTGGGTACCCACGCGGTCGACGCACCGGCCTGCGGATGGCCGATTTTTTCGTCTAGCATTGCCGCCATCCGGTCGGGCGCGGCCCACATGCCCTTGCCGATCTGCGCCCGGCCGGAGAAGCCGGCGGCAAGCCCGATCTGGACGTTGCGCTGTTCATAGGCTGCAATCCACTCGCTCGCCTTGTTCTCGACTTGGGGACCATCGACCCGGCCTCGAACGAGGTATGGATTTCGTCGCCGGTGCGGTCGAGGAAGCCGGTATTGATGAATACGACGCGGTCTTTGACCGAATGGATGCAGGCGGCGAGATTGGCCGACGTGCGGCGCTCTTCGTCCATCACGCCGACCTTGATCGTGTGGCGGGAAAGGCCGAGCAGATCCTCGACCGCATCGAACAGGCGGTTGGTGAAGGCGGCTTCGTCGGGGCCGTGCATTTTGGGCTTGACGATATAGACCGAGCCGGTGCGGCTGTTGGTTGAGGTGCCGAGCTTCCTCAGGTCGTGCAGCGCGATCGTGCTGGTCATAATCGCGTCGAGGATGCCCTCGGGCGCGTCCGATCCGTCGGCAAGGCGCACGGCGGGGGTAGTCATGAGGTGGCCGACGTTGCGGACGAACATCAGGCTCCGGCCGGGAAGGGTGAGGGCGGTGCCGTCGGGTGCGGTGAACTTCCGGTCCTGGTCGAGCGAGCGTGTGAGCGTCTTGCCGCCCTTGTCGAAGCTGGCCGTCAAGTCGCCGCGCATCAGGCCGAGCCAGTTGCGATAGGCCGCGACCTTGTCCTCGGCGTCGACCGCGGCGATCGAATCTTCGAGGTCGGCAATGGTTGTCAAAGCGGCTTCGAGGACGACGTCGGCGATGTTGGCGGGGTCGTCTCGGCCGATCGGGTGGCTCGGGTCGATCACCACCTCGATGTGCAGGCCATGGTGCTTGAACAGATAGTTGGCGCCGTTGCGGCCGACGAACTGCGCCGGATTGGCGAGCACCGGGTGGCCACCGGCAAACGCTGCCCATGACCCGCTGGCGAGCGGCACGGCTTCGTCGAGAAACGCCTTGGCGCGGGCGATCACCGCCGCGCCGCGCACCGGGTCATAGCCTTTAACTGCGGCCGCGCCAGGGATCGCGTCGGTGCCATAAAGGGCGTCGAAAAGACTGCCCCAGCGCGCGTTGGCGGCATTGAGCAGGAAGCGGGCGTTGAGTACCGGCACGACCAGCTGTGGCCCCGCCATCCGCGCGATTTCGTCGTCGACGTGGTGCGGATCGATGGTGAAGGGCGCGGGCTCGGCGACGAGGTAGCCGATCTCGCGCAGATACGCCTCATAGGCAGTGGGGTCGGGCGTGCCGGGGTGGGCCCGGTGCCACGCGTCGAGCTTTGTCTGAAGCGCGTCGCGGGTCGCGAGCAGAGTGCGATTCTCAGGGCCGAAGTTAGCGAAGATTGCCGCCGTTCCAGCCCAGAAGGACTGCGTCGATAGGCCCGTTCCCGGCAGCACGTCATGATCCACGAATGTGGCCAGGGCCGTTGCAACGCCAAGGCCGGACTTTTCGATCATTTGCTCCATGGGATCCCGCTTGCTATCATCTGGAAAGAGCGCCGATCTAGAAGGCGGGCGGTGACCAGTCGAGGGCAATTCGCGATGGCTGCCGACCGCCGCCGAAACCATCGAATATGGCACCGGTCATGGATTCCCGGCACGATCCTGACTATTGCCGTGGTGTGCCCGCGATTCATGCCATTGCCAGCCCAGTCTTTCAGCGATTGACCCACCACCACGATTCCGGATCGCTTTGCCGATGATGGCCGAGACGGGACTGGCCGCACTGTGGTTCGCGGCGGCGTTGGCGGCGCTGCAACTTTTGCTTGCCTTCGTCGGTATTCGCCAAGATCGCGACGACCTGATGAGCGCGGTGCGGCCGGTGGCGGTGGTTATCGGGCTGCTGACGGCGCTGTCGATGGCCATGCTGATCGCGCTGTTCATGGTGTCGGACATGAGCGTGTTGCTGGTCGCCGAGAACAGCCATTCGGCCAAGCCGTGGCTGTACAAGTTCGCCGGCGCGTGGGGCAATCACGAAGGATCGATGCTGTTGTGGGTGACGGTGCTGGGCGTCGCCGGGGCGGCGGTGGCGCTGTTCGAGAAACGCCTGCCGCGCGATACATTGGTGGCGACACTCGGCGCGCAGGCGACGATTGCGCTGGGGTTCTACGCCTTCCTGCTGTTCAGCTCGAACCCGTTCGCGCGGGTCGATCCGG
>NZ_JANMWY010000315.1:0-3586 GCF_031380695.1 Sphingomonas sp.
TCGCCTTCGCCGGGCGATCGAACGTCGGCAAGTCGTCGCTGCTCAACGCGCTGACCAATCGCCACAAGCTTGCCCGCACCTCCAACACCCCCGGCCGCACACAGGAACTCAACTTCTTCGACGTCGGCCAGCCGGTCCAGATCCGCCTCGTCGACATGCCCGGCTATGGCTTCGCCGAAGCGCCCAAGGACATGGTCAAGCGCTGGCGCTTCCTGATCAACGACTATCTGCGCGGGCGGCAGGTGCTGAAGCGCGCCCTCGTCCTCGTCGACGCCCGCCACGGGCTCAAGGACGTCGACCGCGACGTCATGAAGATGCTCGACGGCGCGGCGGTGAGCTATCACCTCGTCTTGACCAAAGCCGACAAGATCAAGCCGACCGAGCTGGCGAAAACCCTCGCCGCGACCCAGCTCGAGGCGGCCAAGCACCCCGCCTCTCACCCGCTCCTGTTTGCAACCTCGAGCGAAACCGGCGAAGGGATCGCCGACCTGCGCACCACCATCCTTGAGGCGGCGCGCACCTGACGGGGACGGCACCTATGCTCAAGCTCATCATCGGCAACCGCGCTTACTCCAGCTGGTCGATGCGCGGCTGGCTGGCGGTAAGCCAGTCGGGGCTGGAGTTTGAGGAACTCGTCGTCCCGATGTTCGACGAGCAATGGGAAAAGCGCCGCGAAGGCGACGAATTCGGCCCGTCGAGTGGCAAGGTCCCGATCCTGTGGGACGGCGACATCGTCATCTGGGACAGCCTGGCGATCATCGAGGAATGCGCCGAGCGCAGCGACCGCGCCTTGTTCTGGCCGGCCGACCCGGCGGCGCGCGGCATGGCGCGGTCGATGGCGGCGGAAATGCACTCGAGCTTCGCCAACCTCCGCCGCGAAATGCCGGTCAACATCCGCCGCGTCGTCGACGGCCATGTCCTGAGCGACCCGGTCCGCGCCGAGATCGACCGGATCATGGTGCTGTGGGCCCAGGCCCGCGCCCGCTTCGGCGGCACCGGCGACTTCCTCTTCGACTCGTGGAGCGCCGCCGACATCATGTTCGCCCCGGTCGTCACCCACTTCGTCACTTACAAAGTCCCCATGCCCCCCTTCGCCATCGCCTATATGGAAGCCGTGCTCAGCCACCCCCACGTCGTCGATTGGATCGAAAAAGCACAGGAAGAGCCGTGGGTGATCGAGCAGTACGAACCGGAGACGGCGTGAAGCCGATAGCGACGATCGCTGCTGCCCACATGCGCCGAGCCAAGAGCGCCTTAAGCCAGCGGCAGTTCTTCCTTTGACACATGCTCGAAGCGGACCCGGATATCGAGCGCTTTGAGCACGGCCATGAGCGTCGACAATGTGGGATTGCCGTCCGGACCGAACGACTTGGTCAGCGTCTGCCGCTTGATCCCTGTAAGCCGTTCCAAATGGAGCATGCCCCCCTTGGCACGAGCGACAACACCGATGGCACGAGCGACGAAACCCGGATCGTCACTGTCGGCCGCTTCGTCGAGGAATGCGCGCTGCGACTCATCGTCGTAAAGATATTCGGCAGCGTCGAAGGGACGCACGTCGATCGTCATGTTACCTGCCCTCCTTTGGCAAAGCGTTGCTAATTCCTCGGATTGCTCTTCGCGGCCTTTTTGGCCCCGTCCAATTCCTTCACCATGCCCCGGGCCTTCTCAATGTCGGCCTGTTGTGTCGACTTGTCGCCGCCACACAGAAGCAGTTGCACCGTCAGGCCAGTACGCGTCAGGTAAACTCGGTAGCCTGGGCCAACATCGACGCGCAGTTCACTCACCTTGCCGCCAACACTCTTCACATCGCCAAGATTGCCGAGTTCGACGCGCAAGATCCGCGAGACGATCGCGGCGCGCGCCTTTGGATCCTTCAAATCGAACAACCAGTCAGAAAAAGTCCTGGTGCGCTCGACGATGAACATAAGACGCTTATAGGCGTCACTGCGCGCCATGTCAACTAAAAGCGACAGTTCGCTATCAGATGGTCCTCAATACGCCGTCCCATCCCTCCGCACATAGCTCCCGTCCGCCGTGAACATCATGTCGATGTCGGAATAGCCGCCGCCGGTGCACGCCCCGCCGCCGACCGCGACGAACACGCAATCCACCTCCCCGCGATTGACCAGATGATGCCCGTCGCGCACCCCCTTCGGGAACGCCGCAACATCGCCCGCGCGCAGCACCGTCTCGCCGCCGTCCTCGATCAGCACCGCTTCCCCGGCGATCATCACGACCAGTTCGTCCTCACCGTCGTGCCAGTGGCGCTGGCTCGACCAGCCGCCGGGCTTCAGCACGACGTGGCTCGCCCCAAAATCGGTTAGTCCGCTCGCCGGCGCGAGCCGCCGGAACCAGCGCCCGGCTACAGCCCGGTAGAACGGCGGCGGATAACCAGTGGTATTGCGCTGGGGGATCGCATCAAGTTCGACTTTCGGCATCGCCCGCTCCTTGCTAGGCCAGCGTCATGCCCAACATCATCGATCCCGTCGAGCTTGCCGCCCAGCTGATCGCCGTGCCCAGCGTCACCCCCGCCACCGGCGCGGTGTTCGACGTGCTGGAGGCGGCGCTCGTCCCGCTCGGCTTCGCCGTCCATCGCTTCTTGCGCGGCAAAGCGCCCGACGCGCCGGTCGAAAATCTCGTCGCTATCCGCGGCGAAGGCGCACCGCACTTCGGCTTTGCCGGCCACCTCGATGTCGTCCCCCCCGGCGCGGGCTGGAGCAGCGATCCGTTCGTGCCGCGCATCGAGGACGGCATACTCACCGGGCGCGGCGCCAACGACATGAAGAGCGCCATCGCCGCCTTCGTCGCCGCGCTTCCCGCGCAGCAGGCCAAGGGCACCCAATCCCTCCTCATCACCGGCGACGAGGAAGGCCCTGGCGCGCACGGCACGGTCGCGATCATCGACTGGCTGGAGGAGCGCGGCCTTGCCCCCGACTTCATCCTGATTGGCGAGCCGACCTCCGAAACCCGGCTCGGCGACACGATCAAGATCGGCCGGCGCGGGTCGGTCAATATGTGGATCGAGGTGCCCGGCACGCAGGGCCATGTCGCCTATCCGCACAAGGCGGCGAACCCGATCCCTGCCCTCGCCCGCATCCTCGCCGCGCTCGACGCCTGGCACCTCGACGACGGCAACGACGCCTTCCCCGCCTCGAACCTGGAGTTCACCGAGGTCGCGGTGCCGGCCGGCGCGGCCAACGTCATCCCCGGCGGGGCGAGCGCGCGCCTCAACATCCGCTTCAACAATCTTCAGCGGGGGCCTGATCTCGTGGCGCAGGTCACCGAGATTGCCGAGCGTGAGGCCCCCGGCGCCACCGTCCGCGCGCTAATCTCGGGCGAGGCCTTCCTCACCCCGCCGGGCCATCTTTACGACCTGGTCGTCAGCGCGATCCGCGAGGAAACCGGCGTCGACCCCGCGCTGTCCACCGGCGGCGGAACTAGCGACGGTCGCTTCCTGATCAAGCTATGCCCGGTGGTCGACTTCGGCCTGCCCAATGCGACGATGCACAAGCTCGACGAGCATGCGGCGCTCGCGGACATTCGGGCGTTGTCGCGCATCTACGCCCGCGTCATCGCGAAGGCGTTC
>NZ_JANMWY010000317.1:0-5313 GCF_031380695.1 Sphingomonas sp.
AATCAAGGGTTTGGAATCGGGCATTTGTTGGTCTTTCTAGCTCAGCCGCTCTGCATGCCAGCGGAGGTGGTCGGCCATGAAGGTGGAAATGAAATAATAGCTGTGATCATAGCCTGCGTGCCGACGCAGGGTCAGCGCAATGCCGGTGTCGCTGCACGCTGTTTCCAGCAACTCGGGCTTCAGCTCACGCTCGAAGAACGGATCGGACTCCCCGATATCGATCAGCAGCTCGGGCACCCGCGCACCATCCTCGATCAGCGCCACGGCGTCATGCGCCCGCCACGCAGCGCGGTCGTCCCCGAGGTAGCGCCCGAGCGCCTTCTCGCCCCACGGCACCTGCCCCGGGGCAACGATCGGCGCAAATGCCGAGACGCTGCGGAACCGCTCGGGATGGCGCAGGGCGACCGTCAGCGCACCATGACCGCCCATTGAATGGCCGGTGATTCCCTGCCGCGCCATGTCGACCGGCAACGCCGCCGCGATCAGTGCCGGCAATTCCCCGGTGACGTAAGACCACATGCGGTAATTGCGCGACCACGGCGCCTCGGTCGCATCGACATAAAAGCCCGCGCCGAGCCCGAAGTCCCATGCCTTCTCGGGATCGTCGGGCACATCCTCGCCGCGCGGGCTGGTGTCCGGCGCGATGAAGATGATCCCGGCGTCGCCACACGCCGCGCGATATTCGCCCTTGTCGGTGACATTGGCATGGGTGCAGGTCAGCCCCGAGAGATACCACAGGATCGGCAGCTTCGTCCCCGGCGCATGGTCGGGGAGGAACGCCGAAAAGGTCATGCTCGTGCCTGTTGCCGCGCTGTCATGGCGAAAGACGCCCTGCGTTCCGCCGTGGCTGCGCGCTTCCGAGACGATCTCGATCGTCACGCGTCGGCCGGCAACCGATGCAGTGCACACAGCTTGTTGCCGTCAGGATCGCGCAGATAGGCAAGATACAGGTTCATGCCGCTACCGCTGCGCTTACCCGGCGGGTCCTCGATCGCCTTACCACCGGCGGCGATGCCTGCTTCGTGCCAGGCATGGGCCTGCTCCGGCCCGGTTACCGCGAAGCCGATCGTCATGCCGTTTCCGCCGGTCGCCGGCTGCCCGTCGATCGGCGGCGTGACGAGGAACATCGAGCCGTCCTTGGCATAGATGAGGCGGCCTTTCGCATCGATCATGCCTTCCGTGCCGCCGGCTGCCTTAAAAATAGCATCGTAGAATGTCTTCGAACGCTGGATATCGTTCGATCCGACCATCATGTGACTATACATTCTCTCTCTCCTTAAAAAACGACGACCGAGCGGATGCTTTCCCCGGCGTGCATCAGGTCGAACCCCTGATTGATCTCCTCCAGCTTGAGCACGTGGGTGATCATCGGGTCGATCTCGATCTTGCCGTTCATATACCAGTCGACGATTTTGGGCACGTCGGTTCGTCCCTTCGCCCCGCCGAATGCGGTCCCGCGCCAGTTGCGGCCGGTAACGAGCTGGAACGGGCGCGTCGAGATTTCCCTGCCCGCCTCGGCCACGCCAATGATAATCGACGTCCCCCACCCGCGATGGCACGCCTCCAGCGCCTGGCGCATCACCGTCGTGTTGCCGGTGCAATCGAACGTATAGTCCGCCCCACCATCGGTCAGCGCGACGAGGTGCGCGATGATGTCGCCCTCGACCTTTTTCGGATTGACGAAATGGGTCATCCCGAAGCGCTTGCCCCATTCCTCGCGCGCCGGGTTGATGTCGACCCCCACGATCATCCCCGCGCCCGCCATCCGCGCGCCCTGCAGCACGTTGAGGCCGATCCCGCCGAGCCCGAAGACGATGACATTATCGCCGACCTGGACCTTGGCGGTGTTGACCACCGCGCCGACCCCGGTTGTCACGCCGCACCCGATGTAGCAGCTCGTCTTGAACGGCGCATCGGTGCGGATCTTCGCAACGGCAATCTCAGGCAAAACCGTGAAGTTAGAAAAGGTCGAGCAGCCCATGTAATGGAAGATCGTTTGCCCCTTGTAGGAGAAGCGGCTGGTCCCGTCGGGCATCACCCCCTTGCCTTGGGTGGCGCGGATGGCAGTGCACAGGTTGGTCTTGCTGGAGAGGCACGACTTACACTGGCGGCATTCGGGGGTGTAGAGCGGGATGACATGGTCGCCGACCGCGACCGACGTCACGCCAGCGCCAATCTCGCGCACGATTCCCGCGCCTTCATGACCCAGCACGCTCGGGAAGATCCCCTCGCTGTCGAGCCCGTCGAGCGTATAGGCGTCGGTGTGGCAGATCCCCGTCGCCATGATCTCGACCAGCACTTCGCCGGCCTTCGGGCCTTCCAGGTCAAGCTCGACGATCTCGAGCGGCTGCTTGGCTTCGAACGCAACGGCGGCGCGGGTTTTCATGGGCGGCATCTCCTTTCGTCCGCCCCTGCCACGTCCACGACGCTCGGCCAAGCGCCCGCAGCCCGCAAAAAATTGATCCGTCCATGACCGACTGGCGACCGAGTTCCGTTCCTCGCTAGCGTGAAAACACAGCGCCGTGCGGCTTGCCCTCGCCGGACCAGCCGTGCGGCCAGGCGCGACTCGCGAAGCTGAAGCCGGGCTTACCGTCGCCATCGCGAAACTTGTCGTCGATAGTCAGCGCGCCGGTCTTTGGATCGAGCCTGAGCAGATACATCCGGTCGCCGGCCTTGCCCGACGTCACCACCACCCGCCCGGTCGCGCGATCCCACGCCGTCCAGTGCGAGCGATAGCCGGGACCGATCGTCAGTCGGGACACCTCCACCGGCTTCGTGCCAATGGCGATGTCGAGCACGATGAACCCGCCGATGCCCTCGACCGACTGCACCAGATAATGGTCCCCTATGGTCGGAACACCGCAATAGGAGCCGGGAAACTGGTGGACCATCACGGCCACGGGGTGCGGCGTCGCCATGCCCGTCACCCGCTGCAGCCCGCAGCTCAGCGTCTGGATATAGGCCGCGCCGTCGGGTCCGATCCGCGCCTCCTCCGGATCGACATGCCCACTGAGCGACGGCCCCGGATCGAGCTGGTAGGTGCCGAGCAGCTTGAGGTCCGACAGGCGGAACAGCTGATAGGTCACACTCTGCAGCAGATAATCGTCCTGCATCGGCGAATTGGTCACCAGCACCCGGTCGATGTGGGGCAGTACGGCGAGCGAATAGGGCAGCAACGGCCACTCCGGATGCGCCGGATCGGCATTTCCGACCGCGCGCAAGACCTTGCCGGCGTCGTCGATCTCGACCAGCCCGCCGCTCAGCTTTTTGCCCATCATGCCCGGCATCCCGGCCATCGCCATCCCTGACCCAAGCTGCTGGAAGCTGGCCAGCACATGGCCGTTGGGCAGCCGCAGGAAGCTGTGCGGCATGGAGAAGCCGGCCATGTCGGTGAACGACGTTGCCACGATGGGATGAAGCGGCTCACGCAGATCGAAGATGAAGCTGCGGTTGGCGTCATGGTCGTTGGCGAACAGCATGCCGCTCGCCGGCATCTCATATTCGGTGTGGTGCGGACGGATGCTGGTCTGGTCGGTCACGACACTCGTCAGCAACTTGCCATAGCCGGGCGAGGCCGGGTCGGCGTCGAACACGGCAAGGAAATCCTTGCCCTTACCCGCCTGGTCACCGCTGAACACGAACAGATAATGGCCCGGAGGCGGTGTTGCCGCCGCCAGCGCCAGTGCGATCACCAGCAGCATCAACGATCGCAGCATTGCTCGTCCCCCCAATCTTCGTTGCTAGTCGAACTCGACGATCACCTCGTCCACCGCCAGGCTCTGCCCCGCGCTCGCCGGTGTCGCCTTGACCGTCGTCGTCTTGGTCGCGCGCAGGATATTTTCCATCTTCATCGCCTCGATCACGGCGATCGCCTGCCCCGCCTCGACCGTGTCGCCGGGCTTGACCTCCAGCTGCGTCAGCAGCCCCGGCATCGGCGCGAGCAGGAAGCGCGACATGTCGGGCGCGACCTTCTCGATCATGTGGCGGGTGAGGTCGGCGACGTGCGGCGCCATCACCTCGACATGGTGCTTCGCGCCCAGCGTCTGGAAGCACCACCCACGCCCCTCCTTCGCGATCCGCACGATCCGCCGTCGCTCGTCGATGTCGGCGATCAGCAGCCGCTGGCCCGGCACATAGTCGGCGACGACATCGACCTCCTCCTCGCCGTCGACACTGACCAGTAGCCCGCCATCATAGGGTTCGACTGCAACGGCATATTCGGTCCCCGAAATCCGCACGACATAGTCGCCGCTGGGATAGACCGGCCCGCCAAGCTGCCCGTCGATCAACGCCGCGCGCGTTTCGTTCGCGGCGGCGACCAGCCCGGCGATCGCGGCCAGGTCCTCGAGCAATTCCTCGCTCGCCGGCGCGCCGTGGAAGCCGTCGGGATATTCTTCGGCGATGAACCCCGTCGTGATGTTGCCCGAGCGGAAGCGCGGGTGCTGCATCAGCGCCGACAGGAAATCGATATTGTCGCCGCTCCCGTCGATCTCGAACGCGTCGAGCGCGGACACCTGCGCGTCGATCGCTTCGATTCTCGTTGGCCCCCAGGTGACGAGCTTGGCGATCATCGGATCATAGAATATGCTGACCTCACCGCCCTCGACGACCCCATCATCGATGCGGACACGTACCCCGTCGGACGAGGGCTGTGGCGGTCGATACCGCACCAGCCGCCCCGTACTCGGCAGGAACCCGCGATAAGGATCCTCGGCATAGACCCGGCTCTCCATCGCCCAGCCGTCGAGCTTCACCTCGTCCTGCGTGAACCCCAGCGGCTCCCCCGCCGCGACCCGGATCATCTGCTCGACCAGGTCCAGCCCGGTAATCTCCTCGGTCACCGGATGCTCGACCTGCAGCCGCGTATTCATCTCGAGGAAATAGAAGCCATCCCCGGTCGGATCATTGCCCGCAACGATCAGCTCAACCGTCCCTGCGGAGTAGTAACCCACAGCCCGCGCCAGCGCGACCGCCTGCTCGCCCATCTTCTTGCGCATCTCGGGCGTCACGAACGGCGACGGCGCTTCCTCGATCACCTTCTGGTGGCGCCGCTGGATCGAGCATTCGCGCTCGTTCAGATAGATGATATTGCCGTGCTGGTCGCCGATGAGCTGGATTTCGATATGGCGCGGCTGCTCGATGAACTTTTCGATGAACACGCGATCGTCGCCGAAGCTCGCCAGCCCCTCGCGCTTGGTCGCCTCGAACCCGTCGCGGACATCGGTCTCGTTCCACGCCAGCCGCATGCCCTTGCCGCCGCCCCCGGCCGAGGCCTTCATCATCACCGGATAGCCGATCTCCCCCGCGATCCTG
>NZ_JANMWY010000323.1:0-5405 GCF_031380695.1 Sphingomonas sp.
CCGTTGACCGGATCGCCGCCGATCCCGACTGCGGTTGTCTGGCCGAGGCCCTCGTTGGTCGTCTGGAACACCGCCTCATAGGTCAGCGTGCCCGAGCGCGAGACGACGCCGACGCTGCCCTTCTTGAAGATATTACCGGGCATGATGCCGATCTTGCACTCGTCCGGGGTCAGCACGCCCGGACAGTTGGGCCCGATCAGCCGCGATTTCGACCCCGTCAGCGCGCGCTTGACCTTGACCATGTCGAGCACTGGAATGCCTTCGGTGATGGTCACGATCAGCGGCACTTCGGCATCGATCGCTTCGAGGATGGAATCGGCGGCGAAGGGCGGCGGGACATAGATCACGCTCGCGGTCGCGCCGGTGCGGCCGACGGCCTCGGCAACGGTGTCGAACACCGGCAGGCCGATGTGGCTCGTCCCGCCCTTGCCCGGCGTGACCCCGCCGACCAACTGCGTGCCGTAGGCCAGCGCCTGCTGCGTATGGAAGGTGCCCGTTTCACCGGTCATCCCCTGTGTGATGACCTTGGTGCTGCGGTCGATAAGGATGCTCATGCCAGCGACCCGTCGATCGCCTTGCACGCTTCCAGCAGTTCCTTGACCGCGTCGACGCTGACCTTGAGGCCGGCCTTGTCTTCCTCGTCGAGTTCGATTTCGACGATCTTCTCGACCCCGCCGGCGCCAATCTGGACCGGGACGCCGACATACAGCCCGTCGAGGCCGTACTGGCCCTCGACATAGGCGGCGCACGGCAGGATCCGCTTCTGGTCGCGGAGGAACGCTTCGGCCATCGCGATGCCGCTCGTCGCGGGGGCGTAGAAGGCCGAGCCGGTCTTGAGCAGGGCGACGATCTCGCCGCCGCCGCCGCGCGTGCGCTTGACGATCGCGTCGATCTTTTCCTGAGAGCTGAGCCCCATCTTGACCAAGTCCGGCACCGGGATGCCGTTGACGGTCGAATAGCGCACAACCGGGACCATCGTATCGCCGTGGCCGCCCAGCACGAAGGTGTTCACGTCCTTGACCGAAACCTGGAACTCGTCGGCGATGAAGTGGCTGAATCGCGCCGAGTCGAGCACGCCCGCCATGCCCACGACCATGTGGTGCGGCAGACCCGAAAATTCGCGCAGCGCCCAGACCATCGCATCGAGGGGGTTGGTGATGCAAATGACGAACGCGCCCGGCGCATTGGCCTTGATGCCCTCGCCAACCGCCTTCATCACCTTTAGGTTGATCCCGAGCAAATCGTCGCGGCTCATGCCCGGCTTGCGGGCGATGCCGGCGGTGACGATGATCACGTCGGCCCCGGCGATGTCGGCATAGTCGTTCGACCCGGTGACCCTGGCGTCGAAGCCCTCGATCGGGCCGCACTGCGACAGGTCGAGTGCCTTGCCCTGCGGCACGCCTTCGACCACGTCGAACAGGACGATGTCGCCCAATTCCTTCTGCGCGGCGAGATGGGCGAGCGTGCCGCCGATGTTGCCGGCGCCGATCAGGGCGATCTTCTTGCGGGCCATCGAAACCCCTTTCCGAATGTGCTGGGCGCGACGCCATTGCCGCGCGGATGGGACTGGGAAAACGGCGCCCGCTTAGCCGCCCCTTCCCCCGGGGGCAACCGCCGGAACAATTGATCCACCTATTCGGGTGAGATTTTGGGATCCCAAATGCCGTGCCCATAACGGGACGGGGGGAACGATGACTGCCCCCTGTCGTTCTTACCTCGACTGGGCGACTCGAACCGCCCGAGTATTTCTCGGAGAAATGCGATGAAAAAGTTTCTCATCCTGGCGGCGGCCGCGACCGCGACGCTGGCCGCGAGCCCGGCGCTGGCCGACAAGGGTGGCAACGGCCACGGCAACAAGCACCCAGGGCAGTCGCGGGAGTTCGGCGACCGGCACGACGGCGATCGTCGCTGGAGCGATGGCGACCGTCGCGGGGATAACCGCTACGGCTATCGCTCGTCGTATCGCAATTGCCCGCCTGGCCTCGCGAAAAAGCACAACGGTTGCCTGCCCCCAGGCCAGGCGTGGCGTCGCGGCTATCGCGTGCCGAACGGTTATGGCAGTTACACCGCCTACGATCAAATCCCGTACGAATATCGCAACCGCTACGATCTCGACCCGGAGAATCGCTACATCTACCGCGACAACACCATCTATCAGGTCGATCCGCGTACGCAGATCATCCAGCAGATTCTGGGCGGCCTCGTCCGTTAGGCTATCAGAATAAAGCGGGCTGTCCCGTCCTCCGGGGAGCCCGCTCCACAATTTAAATCAGAAAGTCTGGCTGGACGTGCCAGCTGGTGGCGACATTGGTTAGTGCGTTGGCATTGTTGGCGGTGAACCCACCGGACGCCGTACCCAGCCAATTGCTGAGATCGCCAGCATCGCTGTGCCACAAGATATCGGCGCGCCCGTCACCGTTATAATCGCCAGTTGCCACGATATGCCAGCTGTTGGCAATGGTGGTGAGCAGGCTGCCATTGACCGTGAAGCCGCCGCTGGCGGTGCCCAGCCAATCGCCGATTGTGCCGTCATCGTTGCGCCATAGAATGTCGTCGCGACCGTCCCCGTTGAAGTCGCCGGTCCCCTGAACATGCCAACTGGTCGCCACTTGCGTGAAGGCGCTGCCGTTATTGGCGCTGAACCCGCCGGCGCTGTTGCCCAGCCAGTCGCTGACTTCGCCGCTATCGCTGACCCACAATATGTCGGAATTGCCGTCGCCGTTAAAGTCGCCGGTGCCCGCGACATGCCAGCGAGTCGCAATCTGAATCAGCGAATTGGCGTTGTTTGGCGTATATCCGCCGCTCGCGGTGCCGAGCCAATCCGACAGCGTGCCGTCGTCGTTGCGCCACAATATGTCGTCGCGCCCGTCGCCGTTGAAATCGCCCGTCCCGACAATCTTCCAACTGGTCTCAACCAACAAGGCGGCATTGGCATTGTTGGGGGTAAAGCCGCCCGTCGCCGTGCCGAGCCAGTTCGACATTTCGCCGCCATCGCTGCGCCACAGGATATCGACCCTGCCGTCGCCGTTGAAATCTCCCGTCCCGGCGACATGCCAGTTGGTGGCAACCGTGGTCAGCAGCGCACCATTGGCAACCAATCCACCGCTGGCCGTTCCGAACCAGTCGCCGACCGTGCCGTCGACATTGCGCCACAAAATATCGCTGCGCCCATCGCCGTTGAAATCCTGGACAACCGTATTGGCGACCAAGTGGAGGTCGACCCCGCCGCCGGTCACCGCGCTGGCGACGAAGTGGCCGGTGGGTGCGTTGGCCAGGGTCAGCGAGCCACCCGAATAGTTCAGCGTCGTTCCGCTCAGCGAGAAGGTGAAATTCGCCAAGCTGGCGTCGGTGAAGATCAGATGATCCTTGGTCGCAAGATCGGTAATGGTATCGCCGCCATGGCCGGCCGCGCTGTCGCGGAAGCTGTTGATCCCCGCTCCGCCGGTCAGCGAGTCGTTCCCGCCGCCGCCCGTCAGCACATCATCGCCATCGTCGCCGAAGAATGTCTCCGCGCCGACACCGCCGACCAGTATGTCGTTGCCGGCCCCGCCGAACACATTGCCCTGGAGCGTTCCGGACGTGCCGTTATAGCTATCATTGCCGGTGCCCAGCTGGACGTCGCCGACGATGCGGTTGCTGTTGTCGACGACATCGTTGCCGCTGCTGAGCCGGACATCACCGAGCAAGGACCCACCGTTGATGACATGGACGGCGGCCAATGCAGTCGTGCCGAAATCAGCGAACAGCGCGACCTCGGCCTGGATCGTCCCGCTGTTGGTCAGGTCATAGGTGGTGGCCGATGCGGGCGCCAAATCGCGATTGAGCGACACGCCGACGCTCGCATAGGTCGAGTTGGCCGACGTGGTGGCCGAGATCGTCCCGCGATTGCTGAAGCTCGTCGCGATCAGCGTATCCCAGTGGACGCCTTCAGCCAGCGTGGTCCCGGTTGCCGAGATCGTCCCGCTATTGTCGAACGCCACCGATGTCGCGCCGTAGACACCGACAGCAGCGTACGCACTGGTGACCGTGATCGTCCCGCCGTTGGTGATCGTCGCTGCTGCCGCCAGCCCGCCGCCCGAAACATTGACGCCATAGGCCTCGCCCGACGCAGCCGCGACCACGAATATCCCGTCGTTGCGGAACGCAATCATCTGCTGCGGCGCGTAAAAGCCGATCGTCCGACCTAGCGTCAAATCGCCGCTCGACGACAGCCAGTTGCTGGTGACGCCGAAGCGACCGTCGCTCGCGTTCTGGAACAAGTTCTGGGCACTGACGGTCGAAGACGGGGAGATGACGAAGCCGTCGAGAAAGCCGCTGGTCGCCTGCGCCTGGGTGACTGTAACGGTGCCATGGTTGACGAAGGTCGTGCTCGCCGACGTGCTGGTATAGATGAACGCCGGTCGGTCCGTGGCCGAACTGGTGTCGAAGGGGGAGAAGGCTGGATCGGTCGTACTGTCGGTCGTGCCGGCGCCGATCGTAATGCTGCTGCTGACAATGCGCGCCATGATTAAGACCATCCTGTGCAATGGTTCGACCGATCCGGCCGAACATGAGATCCGAGGGCAGCCGAGACAACGGCGCAGCACGCCGGCACCCTCGCCAGCCACACGCCGAACGCCGCGAGCGCCCAACCTCCGTTGGCTATGCGAACAAGGTTAACAAAGTCTTTGCTGTCGCGATTGGTCGAACGATTCGTCAGAATAGCGATACGAACGGTTCGACATGCCAGCTCGGCGGCACCGCGATCAGGGTTGCGGAAATCGCGAAGTCTCCACTCGCCGTCCCCAGCCAGTCGCCCAGCAAGCCATTGTCGTTGCGCCACAACAGATCGTCGCGCCCGTCGCCGTCATAATCGCCGGTGGCGACGACGCGCCAGTCGGTCGGGACCTGCCACAGGTTGGGATTGATGGCGAAGCTGCCCCCGGCACCGCCCAGCCAGTCGCCGAGCCGGCCATCGTCGTTGCGCCATAAAATGTCGGCCCGGCCGTCACCGTTGAAATCCCCGGTGGCGACGATGCGCCAGTCAGACGGCACGTTGACGAGCGCGCTGACGATGTCGAATCCGCCGCCGCTATTGCCTAGCCAGGCGCCGACCGTGCCGCCACCGCTGCGCCACAGGATGTCGGCGAAGCCATCGCCATTATAGTCGCCCGCCCCGGCCACGCGCCACTCCACCGGGACCTGATAAAGCGTCGCGTTGATCGCGAAATCGCCGCTCGTCGTGCCGAGCCAGTCGCCGAGCAAGCCATTGTCGTTACGCCATAATATGTCATCGCGACCGTCGCCATTGAAATCCCCGGTCGCGACAATTTTCCAGTCGGCCGGAACGCTGACCAACTGGCCGTTCGCGGTGAAGCCAGCGGCGGTTGCACCCAACCAGTCGCCGACCGTGCCGTCGTCGTTGC
>NZ_JANMWY010000038.1:0-2799 GCF_031380695.1 Sphingomonas sp.
ACCGGATCGGAATAGACGTCTTCGGCATTTTGCGGCCATCCGCCAGGGACGATGCCGCCGAGGTCATATTGGTGCCCCGCATTGGCCGACCAGCCAAACAGCTTGCCCTCGACAAAGATCGGGGCGGCAAACATGACGTCCATCTGGTGGCACGCCGCGATCCATGGATCGTTGCAGCAGTAGACGTCGCCCTCGTTGATGCCGGGCCGGTCTGCGTAATTCTCCATGATATAGCGGATGCCGAGCGGCGCGCCCGCATTGAGGAATTGAACATAGGGCGCATTAAGCACCACTTCAGCGTCCTCGGTGAGGACGGACATGTTGAAGTCGAGCGTCGCCAGCACCGGCGATCCTGATATCCGGGTGATCGTATCGCCGTGCGCGATGTTGATCGTCCATAGCTTCTGCCGGATGACTTCGAAATCGACCGGGTCGATCTCGTCGAGGCTTTCGGTGTGCATTTCGAGTGTTGGCGCGATCCGGCTTTTCCACGTCGGGCCAGGCCGATAGCTCTGCACCCGCCCGTTCCAAAGGCTTTCGAAATCGCTCGCCGCGGTGGCCATATCAGACTGGCTCCTTGCTTAAGTTCAGCTCGATCACGACGCTACCTGCCGCCATTCCGACAGCCGATCGGTCGTCGATCACCACGGTAGTGTCGGGAAATTCCAAGATGGCTGGCCCTGTAATCCTATCGCCAGGCACCAGCCGTGACCCGTCATAAACTGGCGTGACCGTCGGGCCTGTGCGTCCGTGTACTTCCCGATGCCCCTTCGGCGCGCCCCCATTCCCTGGCTCACCAAGGCCGATCGAAGCCATATCGATGTCGGCCAGCGCGGTGGTACCTCGCACTTCGAGACTCGTTAGCTGGAAACCGGCGGCCGCATAACCCGCGCCCTTGCCATACAGCCGCTCATATTCGCCCTCGAAGGTCGAAACCATGCGCTCGACGGCGTCCATGCCGTAAGTGCCGCCCTCCGCTTCAATCGGCACTTGATTGATCTGAAGCGCATAGCGCAGTTCCGCATGATGGGTCAGGCGTATCGCTTCGACCGCAACGCCCTGCGCAACTAGTTTGCCTTGGACGCGTGTCTCGAGCGCGCGCCAGTGTGTGTTGATCTCTGCCGGATCGAAGGGACTGACCATGCTGACCGCAGCGCTCTCGGCGATCAGCGCGTCGGACGCTGTGATGCCGAAGGCCGACCAGCCGGCAGCGAGGTCGCTTAGCGGGATTACCGCTTTTGCCATGCCAAGTTCACGCGCGATTGCCGCTGCATGGACGCCGCCGCCTCCTCCAAAACCGTAAAGGATGAAATCACGCGGATCATATCCCTGCTGGGTCAGCGTCAGCCAGATCGCATCGGCCATCTGGCTGTTGACGATGCGCATTGCCGCGGCGGCGGTTTTCGGCCCGTCCATTCCCAACGGTTTGCCAAGGGTCGCAAGCGCCCGTTCCGCTGCAGCCCGGTCCAATTTCAGGCGCCCGCCGAAGAAATATTCCGGGTCAAGATATCCCAGCACCGTAGCCGCATCAGTGACGGTCGGCTCGAGGCCGCCGCGACCGAAGCAAATCGGTCCGGGACGCGCGCCGGCGCTTTCTGGACCGACCTTCAGCACGGCGCCTTCAGCACGAATGATGCTGCCACCACCCGCTCCGACCGAGCGCACATCGAGCGTCGGCACGAAATACTCGTACTGGCCGTGGCTCGCGGTCGGCCGCCTTACAGGTTTAGACTGAAAAATCGTTCCGATGTCCAGCGTGGTGCCACCGATATCCGCCGTCACGACATTGTTAGACTCGCCGGGCTGCGCTTGTCGTGCCAGATTCGCCGCACCGATCAGTCCGGCGACCGGGCCGGACCCGATCGTCAGCACCGGCAAAGCAGTTGCGTGCGCTGCATCGACCAGCCCGCCGGTGCACGACATGATCTGCAAGTCGCCACGGTATCCGTTGGCCGCCAGATCGCCTGCCAACGCGTCGAGGTAGAAGTGCATCGGCGGGCCGATCAGGGAATTCACGATCGTCGCGATCGTCCGCTCATATTCCCCCACGCGGGCGCTGACTTCGGACGAGATCGACACAAACATGTCGGGTGCGATTTCGCGCACAAGTTCGCGCAGGCGCTGCTCGTGGGCCGGGTTGGCGGTTGACCAGACAAGTGATATCGCGAGCGCATCTACACCCCGGTCGATCAGCAGCCGGATCGCCGCGCGGGCGCTAACCTCATTCAGTGCGACCAGCACCTCACCGTCGAAGGTCACGCGTTCGTCGATCGCGGCACACAGATGTTTCGGGACGAGCGGTGCCGGCTTGGTTTGCTTGGCGACATGCGCGATGTAATGCGATGGCATCCACTTGAGCCGGGCACCGGCGCGCATGTGAAAGATCGTGTCGGTATGACCGCGCGTCGCAAGCAGTCCGACCCTGGCGACCTTGTTTTCGACCAGCGCATTCGTGCCGACCGTGCAGCCGTGATAGATGCGCGCATCGCCAAGCATATTTTCGAGTGTGACGCCGTGCATTTCGGCCGCTGCGCGCAAGGCATCGACGAACCCAGTCTGGAAGTCGGGGGGCGTCGACAGGGCCTTGCCGATCTTGACCACGACACCCGCGTCGCCCCCGCGATCCAAGACGACACAATCCGTGAACGTCCCACCAATATCGACCCCGACGACGTACCGCACGCGCTCCCCTTCAGACCAGACTCAACCCTCGCTGCGACCCGACAAACGCCGACGAGCCGCAGCGGTCACCGGCGACTAGTTCTTGATGCTTAAGGTAACGCCGTAGGTCGCGGGCTG
>NZ_JANMWY010000046.1:0-20295 GCF_031380695.1 Sphingomonas sp.
CCGCTCGCCGTCCGCCTGCTCGACCGCTGGCCGCTCCTCCGCCGCATCCCTGGTCGCCTGATCGGGCTCGGAGTCGGGCGGGAGACGGTGAGGTCACCCCGAGCCTAGACAGCCATCGCCTTTTCCAGGTTCGCGCGGATCGCCTCGAAGAATTGCTCGGTCGTCATCCACGGCTGGTCGGGACCGATCAGAATGGCGAGATCCTTGGTCATCTTGCCTTGCTCGACCGTCTCGATGCATACTCGCTCGAGCGTCTCAGCGAACATCACCACCTCGGGAGTCTCGTCGAACTTGCCGCGGTACTTCAGGCCGCCGGTCCAGGCGAAAATCGAGGCGATCGGGTTGGTCGACGTCGCCTTGCCCGCCTGGTGCAAACGGTAATGGCGGGTGACGGTGCCGTGCGCCGCCTCGGCCTCGATCGTCTTGCCGTCGGGGGTCATCAGCACCGAGGTCATCAGGCCCAATGAGCCGAAGCCCTGCGCGACCTGATCGGACTGGACGTCACCGTCGTAATTCTTGCACGCCCACACGAACTTGCCGCTCCATTTAAGCGCGGAGGCGACCATGTCGTCGATCAGACGGTGCTGATATTCGATCCCCGCCTTAGCGAACGACTCCTTGAATTCGCTGTCGAACACTTCCTGGAAAATGTCCTTGAAGCGCCCGTCATAGGCCTTGAGGATGGTGTTCTTGGTGCTGAGGTAAACCGGCCAGCCGAGGTTGAGGCCATAGTTCAAGCTCGCCCGGGCGAAGTCGCGGATCGAATTGTCGAGGTTGTACATGCCCATCGCGACGCCGGCGCTGGGATAGTCGAAGACCTCATGCTCGATCACCTGACCGTCCTCGCCGGTCCATTTCATCACGAGCTTGCCTCTGCCGGGAATGAGGAAATCGGTCGCCTTATACTGGTCGCCATAGGCATGGCGGCCGATGACGATCGGGTCGGTCCAGCTAGGAATCAGGCGTGGAATGTTGCTGATCACGATCGGCTCGCGGAAGACGACACCGCCCAGGATATTGCGGATAGTGCCGTTGGGCGACTTCCACATCTTCTTGAGCTTGAACTCCTCGACGCGGGCTTCGTCCGGGGTGATCGTCGCGCACTTAACGCCGACGCCATATTTTTGAATCGCCTCTGCGCTTTCGACCGTGACCTTGTCGTCGGTCTCGTCGCGATGCTCCATGCCGAGGTCGAAATAGATCAGATCGACGTCAAGGTAGGGAAGGATCAGCTTCTCGCGAATCCACTGCCAGATGATCCGCGTCATCTCGTCGCCGTCGAGCTCGACTAGCGGGGTTTTCACCTTGATCTTGGCCATGGTCGCTTCCTGGGATCGATTGGATTGGGCCGGGCCTTAAGCGGCGTCTTGCCGTTACGCAACGTCATGCGCACCGAGGAGTTGTCCCCTTGAACCGCCACGAGTAGGGGAGGGCGATGCCCGAAATCGACAAGCCCGACAGCCAGCTGACCGCAGTCAAATGGCGTTTTCCCTCCGTCCACCCGGAGGGCCGCAAATTCGCCCTGATCGCCGCAGTGGCGACATTGATCGCCTATAATGCGATTAGCCCGTTCCTCGGCTGGCTGATGGTCGGCCTGACCATCTGGGTCGCCGCCTTCTTTCGCGATCCGATCCGCACCACGCCGCAGGACCCGTCGCTGATCGTTGCGCCGGCCGACGGCCTGATCACGATGGTCGTCCGCGTCGCTGCCCCGCCCGAACTGGCCGGTCAGATGAGCGGGACCTTCACTCGCGTGTCGATGTTCATGTCGGTGTTCGACGTCCACATCAACCGCGCGCCGATCGCCGGGCGCATCGCCAGGGTCGCCTATGTTCCGGGCAAGTTCCTCAACGCCGACCTCGACAAGGCGAGCGAGGATAATGAGCGGCAGCATTTCCTGGTGACGCGCGACGATGGCGTGTCGATCGGTTTCACCCAGATCGCCGGGCTGGTCGCGCGGCGGATCATGGCGTTCGTCAAGGAAGGCGACACGGTCGCGGCGGGCGAGCGCATCGGCCTGATCCGGTTCGGCAGCCGGGTCGACGTCTATCTACCCGAAGGGACAAGCCCGCAGGTAGTGCTCGGCCAGCGGACGATCGCCGGCGAGACGGTGCTGGCGACGATCGGCCAGACGCGATTGCTGATCGGCAGCAGCCAGTGAACGAGCGCGAGGGGCGGGGGCTGCCGCTGAGGGCGTTCATCCCCAATGCCGTGACTGTCCTTGCCCTGTGCGCCGGGCTGACGGCGATCCGCTTCGGGTTCACCCAGGAATGGGAAAAGGCGATGATCGCCATCGTCGTCGCGGGCGTGCTGGACGGGATGGACGGCCGCATCGCGCGGATGCTCAAGGCGAACAGCAAGTTTGGCGCCGAGCTCGACAGCCTGTGCGACAATATCGGGTTCGGCACCGCCCCCGCGCTGATCCTGTTCCAATGGTCGCTGACCAATGCGCCACGATTCGGCTGGACGGTCGCGCTGGCGCTGGCGGTGTGCTGTGCGCTTCGGCTCGCTCGCTATAATTCGCGGATCGATGCGGAAGTGCAGCCGCACAAGGCCGCCGGATTCAACACCGGCGTTCCCGCTCCGGCCGGAGCCGGGCTCGCCTTCATGCCAATTTATCTGTGGCTGATCACCGCCAACGACCTGTTCCGCGACTGGCGACAAGTGATGCCGTGGACGCTGTTCGTCGCCGTGCTGATGATCTCGAGCATCCCGACCTACAGCTGGACGTCGATCCGCATCCGCAAGAGCTGGCGCGTAGCGGCGCTGGCAGGGATCGCCCTACTTGGCGCGGCGCTAGTCAACGAGCCGTGGATCACGCTGTCGTTGGTGTCACTGACCTATCTGGTGACCGTGCCGTTCAGCATGGCGAGCTTTGCCCGGGTCAGGCGGCGGCGCGCCATTCGACTTGCGCCGGCACAGTAAGTGCCTTCCGCGCCGGCCGCGCACTGAACCGCACCGTTACCTGTCGCACCGGTAATGGCTCGCGCGCCAGCGATGACTGGCCCTTCAACGCTGCGAGGATTTTCACGCCACTATCGTCGAGCGCGACGAGCAGGACCGTAACCGCAGCCCAAGCGGCTACCAGGAAGGTGAGGGTGGCAAGGGCGACGGTCACGGGCGTTCTCCGTATGTTGCGGGTCAAACTGTGGACGAATCATTTTGTTCCGTTTTGGTCTGATAAACAGTGCCAAGCCGCCAGTGTTCCTGATTTGTTCTCTTGTGTCAAGCGCGCGTGGCGCGCCAACTCGCGTGAGCTTCCTCCCTCGACGCAGTGCAGCCAAGGGGTCAGGGGTTGAACTCGCCCGGGCCTTCGGCTAACGGCGCCGGCATTCCACAGGCGGAACCGTCATCACCGGTGCCGATCATAAGATCGGTTCTAGGTCCCGCCGAGGCATAACCGGAAAGGAACTGATTATGGCGACCACCGTCGTCACCCTACAGCAATTGCTCGAAGCCGGGGCCCATTTCGGCCACCAGACCCACCGCTGGAACCCGCGCATGAAGCCGTACATTTTCGGTGAGCGCAACGGCGTCCACATCATCGACCTGTCGCAGAGCGTCCCGCTGTTCGCGCGCGCCCTCGACTTCGTCCAAGCGGCAGTTGCGCGCGGCGGCAAGGTGTTGTTCGTCGGCACCAAGCGCCAGGCGCAGGACGCGATGGCGGAAGCGGCGGCGTCATGCGGCCAGCATTTCGTCAATCATCGCTGGCTCGGCGGCATGCTGACCAACTGGAAGACCATCTCCAACTCGATCAAGCGCCTCAAGACGCTCGAGGAACAGCTGTCGGGTGACACCGCCGGCCTGACCAAGAAGGAAGTCCTGCAGCTGACGCGCGAACGCGACAAGCTCGAGAAGAGCCTAGGCGGCATCCGTGACATGGGCGGTCTGCCTGATGTCATGTTCGTGATCGATTCGAACAAGGAAGAGCTGGCGATCAAGGAAGCCAACGTCCTCGGCATCCCGGTCGTCGCAATCCTCGATTCCAATTCGAATCCGCAGGGCATCGCCTTCCCGGTTCCGGGCAACGACGACGCCAGCCGCGCGATCCGACTTTACGCCGAAGCGATCGCCACTGCGGCGCGTTCGGGCAAGAGCGGCAATCAGGCGGCCAAGGGCGTCGACATCGGCGAAATGGCTGAACCGCCGGTCGAGGAAGCGCTGGCCTAAGCAGACTGTTCGCCGGCCACGGTCGGCGTTCAGGCTTTCTGTTCGCTGGACCCCGGCTTTGGCCGGGGAACGCACAATTGAGGAATGAGACATGGCTGACATCACCGCTGCCTCGGTGAAGGAACTGCGCGAGCGCACTGGCGCCGGCATGATGGATTGCAAGAAGGCGCTGACCGAAAATGGTGGCGAGATGGAGGCGTCGGTCGACTGGCTGCGCACCAAGGGCCTCGCCGCCGCCGCCAAGAAGGCTGGCCGCACCGCCGCCGAGGTCCTGGTCGGCGTCGCCGTCGCCGGCACGAAGGGCGCGGTCGTCGAGATCAATTCCGAGACCGATTTCGTTGCCAAGAACGAGCAGTTCCAGTCATTCGTCCGCGACGTCGCGCAACTTGCGCTGACCACCGCTGGCGACGTCGAGGCGCTCAAGGCGGCCGCCTACCCGAGCGGCGGAACGGTCGCGGACAAGCTGACCGAAAATATCGCCACGATCGGTGAAAATCAGTCGCTGCGCCGCACCAGGGTGCTCGAAGTGCCGCAAGGCGCGATCGTCAGCTATGTCCACAACGCCGCCGCGCCCAACATGGGCAAGATCGGCGTGCTGGTCGCGCTCGAGAGCGCCGCCCCCGCGGACGTGCTTACGGCGCTTGGCAAGCAAATCGCGATGCATATTGCCGCCGCCAACCCGCTGGCACTCGATGACTCCGGCCTCGATGCCGACCTGATGGCGCGCGAGAAGGCGATCGCCATGGAAAAGGCGACCGAGAGCGGCAAGCCGGCCAACATCATCGAGAAGATGGTCCAAGGCACGATGGCCAAGTTCCGCAAGGAAAGCGCGCTGCTCAGCCAGCTGTTCGTGATCGACGGCAAGACCCCGATCGCCGACGTCGTCGCCGCCGCCGCCAAGGACGCCGGTTCGCCGATCGTCCTGAAGGCCTATGAGCGGTTCCAGCTCGGCGAAGGCATCGAAAAGGCCACCAGCGACTTCGCCGCCGAAGTCGCTGCGACCGCAGGGATCAAGAAGCCCGACCCGGTTTCGTAAGTTTCCGCTAACCAGTTGGCAGCGGGGCAGGGGGTGCGTAAGAGCGCTCCCGGCCCCGTTTTGCTATCCGCGAGAGGCCGAAGAGGATACCGCCACACAATGACCCGCCCGCGCTTCCACCGCATCCTCCTGAAGCTGTCGGGCGAAGCGCTGATGGGCGATGGCCAGTTCGGCATCGATCCGGACACGGTCGCCGGCCTGGCGGGCGAGGTCGCCGCGGCCAAGGCGGCTGGGCATGAACTGTGCCTGGTCGTCGGAGGTGGCAACATCTTCCGCGGCATGGCCGCCTCCGCCAAGGGCATGGACCGGGCCAGCGCCGACTATATGGGTATGCTGGCGACGGTCATGAACGCGCTGGCGGTGCAGAATGCGCTGGAGAAGCTCGGCATCGACACGCGAGTCCAGTCGGCCATCCCGATGTCGAGCGTGTGCGAGCCCTATGTCCGCCGCCGCGCGATGCGCCATATGGAGAAAGGGCGGATCGTGATCTTCGCCGCGGGCACCGGCAATCCCTATTTCACGACCGACACCGCCGCCGCGCTGCGCGCCGCCGAAATGGGCTGCGACGCACTTTTCAAGGGCACCAGTGTTGACGGCGTCTATGATGCCGACCCGAAGAAGGTCCCAACCGCAAAACGCTATGATCACCTGGACTTCCACCGCGTCCTTGCCGACGATTTGAAGGTGATGGACGGCGCCGCCATCGCCCTGTGCCGCGATAACAAGATCCCGATCGTCGTGTTCAACATCCGCCAGCCCGGCAACCTTGCCCAGGTGCTGGCGGGGCAGGGGACCGCGACGATCGTCTCGACCGAGGAGTAGACCATGCCTGCCTATGACAAGAATGACATCCAGCGCCGCATGGCCGGCGCGACGGAGGCACTGAAGTCCGACCTGGTCGGGCTGCGCACCGGCCGCGCGTCGACCGCGCTGCTCGATCCGATCCAGGTCGAAGTCTATGGCGCGAATATGCCGCTCAATCAGTGTGCTACCGTCTCAGTCCCGGAGCCGCGCATGATCTCGGTCCAGGTGTGGGACCGGTCCAACGTCACGCCGGTCGAGAAGGCGATCCGCAACGCCGGGCTGGGCATCAACCCGATCGTCGACGGGACGACGATCCGCCTACCGATCCCCGACCTGACCGAGGAGCGGCGCAAGGAACTCGCCAAGCTGGCCGGTCAATATGCGGAAAAGGCGCGGATCGCGGCGCGCAATGTCCGCCGCGACGGGATGGACGCGCTCAAGACCGACGAGAAGAAACATGAAATTAGCGAGGATGAGCGCAAGCGGCACGAGACCGAGGTGCAGAAGATGACCGACGAGACGATCAAGGACATCGACGCCGCCGCGCATGCCAAGGAACAGGAAATCCTCGGCAAGTGACGCGTTTACCCGCCCCGTCCGTCCCTAGCGACGCCGTGGGCGCGCCGGCGACGGGTGATGGGCGTGTGCCGCGCCATGTTGCGATTATCATGGACGGGAACGGGCGCTGGGCAGCGAAGCGGGGGCTGCCGCGCGTTGCCGGACACCGCGCCGGGGCAGAGGCGGTGCGGACAACCGTGCGCGCAGCCGCCGAGGCCGGGGTCGAAGTGCTCACCCTCTACGCGTTTTCGAGCGAGAATTGGCGGCGGTCGGACGAGGAAGTGTCCGACCTGACCGCGCTGATGCGCTTCTACCTCGACCGCGAGATTGCGACGCTGGAGCGCGACGGGGTGCGGCTGGAATTCATCGGCGAGCCGGCGGCATTCGGCAGCGATCTTGCCGCGCGGATGCAGCGGGCGACCGAGCGCACGCGGCATAACCGCAAGATCATACTGGTCATCGCGCTCAATTATGGCTCTCGCGCCGAGATTGCGGGTGCCGCAAGGCGGCTGGCCGAGAAGGTCGCCGATGGCGAAATGACGGTTGACGCGATCGACGAATTGACGATCGAGCGCGAACTGCAGACGAGCCGCTGGCCCGACCTCGACCTGCTGATCCGCACGTCGGGCGAAGTGCGACTTTCGAATTTCCTGCTGTGGCAGGCGGCCTATGCCGAGCTGATCTTTCTCGACACGCTATGGCCCGATTTCGATGCGACCGCGCTGGGCGACGCGCTCGGACAATATACCGCGCGCCAGCGCCGCTTCGGAGGCCGCTGAACCTTGGGCAATTTGGCGTGAGCAATCTGGCAACGCGGATCGTCAGCGGGCTAGTCATGATCGCGGTTGCGCTCGGCGCGGCGGTGCTCGGCGGCTATTTCTTCGCCGTGCTGGTCGCGGCGGCGGCGGCGATGATCTTCGTCGAATGGACGCGGATGGTGCGCGGCTGGGGCTTGGGGTGGCAGCTGTCCGGCTTCGCCTATGCACTGGTCCCGGCGCTGGCCCTGCTGTGGATCCGCGAGCGGGCGCCGCACGATTTGATGCTGCTGTTATGGGTGTTCATCGTCACCTGGTCGACCGACATCGGTGCCTATTTCGCCGGACGGGCGATCGGCGGGCCGAAACTGGCGCCGGTGATCAGTCCCAACAAGACTTGGGCTGGGCTGATCGGCGGGATGATCGCGGCGGGAGTGCTTGGCGGTCTTTGGGCCAATTTCACCGGCCTGTCGCCAGCGCTGCTGTGGCTGGCACCGCTGTTCGCAGTCGGGGCGCAGGGCGGTGACCTGCTCGAAAGCGGGCTGAAACGCCGCGCCGGAGTCAAGGATAGCGGGACAATCCTGCCCGGCCATGGCGGGATAATGGACCGGCTCGACGGGCTGGTGGTGGTGGCCAGCCTGACCGCGCTGGTGGTGGCGGCGGGATGGCTGTGAGCCGGACCCTCGCCATCCTCGGTGCAACCGGGTCGGTAGGCACCTCGACGCTCGATCTCGTCGCGCTTCATCCCGAGCGCTTCGACGTAACCGCGCTGACGGCGGCGACGCAGGTCGATGCGCTGGCCGATGCGGCGATCAGGACCGGGGCAAAACTGGCGGTCATCGACGATGAAACGCTGCTTCCTCGCCTGCGGGAGCGGCTGGCGGGCAGCAATTGCCGGGCCGCAACGGGGCGTGCTGCGCTCAGCGAAGCGGCCACTTCGGCTGACCTCGTCATGGCCGCAATCGTCGGCTGCGCGGGCCTCGAGCCGGTCATGGCGGCGCTCGCGGCGGGCAGGACGGTCGCGCTTGCAAACAAGGAGTCGCTGGTCACCGCCGGCGCGATCATGACAGACGCGGCGACCCGCTGCGGCGCGACGATCCTACCAGTCGACAGCGAGCATAATGCCATTTTTCAGTGTCTTGTGGGAAATCGTTCGCAAGACGTCGCAAAGTTGGTCCTGACGGCGAGCGGCGGTCCGTTCCGCCAGAAAAGCCTCGCCGAGATGCGCGCCATGACTCCCGAGCAAGCGGTGGCACACCCCAACTGGTCGATGGGTGCCAAAATTTCGGTCGATTCAGCGACGATGATGAACAAGGGGCTCGAGCTGATCGAGGCGCATCATCTGTTCGCGCTACCTCCCGAGCGGATCGACATCCTCATCCATCCACAATCGGTCATTCACTCGATGGTCGAATATGTCGACGGGTCGGTCCTTGCCCAGCTCGGCAGCCCCGACATGCGCATCCCCATCGCCCACGCGCTTGCCTGGCCCGAGCGGATGGCGACCCCGGCGGCACGGCTCGACCTCGCCAGCATCGCGACACTCACCTTCGAGCAGCCCGATTCCGAGCGCTTTCCGGCGCTGCGCCTGGCCCGCAGCGCGCTGGAAGAGGGTGGGGCGGCACCAACCGTGCTCAACGCCGCCAACGAGATCGCCGTCGCTGCCTTCCTTGCGCGCCGGATAGGTTTTGGCGACATTGCCGCGCTGGTCGAGCGCGCGCTGGGGGCAGTCGGCGCGCCACCGCCCCGCTCCGTCGCCGACGTGCTCGACATCGACCGCGAAGCGCGCGACACGGTGCGTCAACTCATGATATCGCTCGCCGCCTGATGCTCAATCAGCCCCCCATCTGGTTCATCCTCATCGCCTTCCTGTGCGCGTTGGGGCCGCTCGTCTTCCTTCACGAGCTTGGTCATTACGCGGTCGGGCGCCTGTTCAGGGTCGGCGCCGATAGCTTCTCGATCGGTTTCGGGCCGGAGATCGCCGGCTGGACCGACAAGCGGGGCACCCGGTGGAAGCTCGGCCTGCTCCCACTCGGCGGCTATGTCCGCTTCACCGGCGATGCCGACGCGACCAGTCGTCCTGGGGCCGAGCCGCTGAGCGAGGAACGGCAGGCAAAGAGTTTTCATCTGAAGCCGGTGTGGCAGCGGTTTCTGATCGTGCTGGCCGGTCCGGCTGCCAATTTCCTCATCGCCATCTTGATCTTCGCTGGCTTCTTCATGACGTTGGGTATGCCCAAGAGCCCGCCGGTGGTCGGCAAGGTCGTGCCCGGATCGGTCGCCGCCGCAATCGGGATTCAGGCCGGCGACCGCATCACGACCATCGCCGGCCGGTCGATCGGAACGTTCGAGGATATCTATCGGACCGTCTCGCTCCGCCCCGACCAGCAGGTCGTGATCATCATCGTGCGGGGCGGAACGCTGCGCGCAGTCGAGACCCGGCTGGGGTCGGAAGAAATCAAGGACAATTACGGCCAGGCGGCGCGCAAGGGCCTGCTCGGAATTACGCCGGCGAGCCGAGTGTTCGAGCGGCCGCCGCTGATCCAGGTGCTGCCGCTGGCGGCGCAATACACATTTACCATTACTCGCTGGATGGTCGATGGGCTGGGGCAGGTGATCACCGGCCAGCGATCGGTCAAGGAATTGGGCGGCACGCTGAAGATGGCACAGATCGCCGGACAGCAGGCCGCGCTCGGCCCGTTCGAGTTTTTCCAGTTGGTCGCCCTGTTCTCAATTAATCTGGGATTCATCAACCTCTTGCCAGTGCCGATGCTCGATGGCGGCCATCTGGTCTTCTATGCCGTCGAGGCGGTACGAAGGCGGCCGGTCAGCGAGCGGGCACAGGAATGGGCGTTTCGCGGCGGGCTTGCATTAATCTTCGCGCTACTGATGTTCACGACGTTCAACGACCTGGGATCGTTCGGCGTGTGGGCGAGATTGGGCCAGTTGATCGGCTGACGTGCTTGATTGGAACCGGTGCTTAGGGCAGGGCCGCACCGGGCGCCCAGATGGCACCTTGCGACATACAAGATAAGGGCGGAAAAACGCGTGAAGGCAGCGAGCAACAGCAATTTTCGGCGGATGGGCGCGATGCTCCTCGTCGGCACGATTCTGGGCGCCAGCGCCGCCCCGCTGATGGCGCAGGAAGCCGCGGCCGCGGCCACCGCTGCCCCCGCCACTGCTCCGGAAGCGCCTGCAGCTTCTGCCCCGGTCAACGTCACCGCCGCGCCCAGTACGGGCACGATCCGCTCGATCTCGGTCAAGGGTGCCGAACGGCTCGAGCCGGAGACGATCCGCTCCTACTCTAACCTCAACCCGGGGCAGAGCTACACGACCGAGACGCTCGATTCGGCGCTAAAGGACCTCTACGCGACCGAGTTGTTCGCCGATGTCGTCATCTCGGGCGCCGACACCGGCGCGCTGGTCATCACGGTGCGCGAGAATCCGGTCATCAACCGGATCGTGCTGGAGGGCAATAAGCGCCTGAAATCGGACAAGATCACGCCCGAGATCAAGCTCGCCCCGCGGCAGATCTTTACCCGCTCCAAGGTCCGCGCCGATGTTGATAGGATCATTGAGCTCTACAAGCGCCAAGGCCGCTTCGCCGCCAGCGTCGAGCCCAAGATCGTCCAGCTCGACCAGAACCGCGTCGACCTGGTGTTCGAGATCCACGAGGGCGACAAGTCAAAGATCCGCGCGATCAACATCATCGGCGCCGATCATTTCAAGGTCGGCGCGCTACGCAAGCAGATGTACACCAAGCAATCGGGCGGTCCGCTCGGCTTCCTGAAGTCGAACGACAGCTATGATCCCGACCGGCTGGCCGCCGATCAGCAGAAGCTGCGCGCCTTCTATCTGACGCAGGGCTATGCCGATTTCCGCGTCGTCAGCGCGCTCGCTGAGCTGACGCCGGACCGCAAGGACTTCGTCATCACCTACGTGGTAGAAGAAGGTCCGCGCTACAAGTTTGGCAAGATTACCGCCGAGAGCGAGATCCGCGACCTCAACGCCGCCAAGCTGCAATCGCAGATCAAGCTCAAGGAAGGAGCATGGTTCAACGCCAAGGCGGTCGAGGATACCGTCACCGGGCTCAACCAGACCGCCGGCAACCTGGGCTACGCTTTCTCCGACATCAGCCCGAATTACGATCGTGATTCGGACAAGAAGCTGATGAACATCACTTTCCAGGCCGTTGATACGCCTCGCGTCTATGTCGAGCACATCAACATCCAGGGCAACACATCGACGCGCGACAAGGTCATCCGCCGCGAGTTCCGCATCAATGAGGGCGACGCCTTCAACGCGGTCAGGATCAAGCGCAGCCAGGACCGCATCCAGAGCCTCGGCTTTTTCCAGGAAAAGCTGGAGGTCAAGCAGACCCAGGGGTCGACCCCCGACCGGGTCAACCTCGGCCTCGATCTCGAAGAGAAGTCGACCGGTCAGCTGCAGCTGTCGGCGGGTTATTCGAGCCTCGAGAAGTTCATCATCTCGGCCTCTATCGAGCAGAATAATTTCCGAGGCATGGCGCAGACGCTTTCGCTCGGTGTCAACTATTCGCGCTATTCCAAGTCGGTCCAGGTCGGCTTCACCGAGCCCTATTTCCTCGACAAGCAGATCCTGCTTGGCGGCGACCTGTTCCGTCGCGATTACAACAGCTTCAACACCATCGGCAGCACGCGCAACACGACCTACTCGCAGCTGTCGACCGGCGGCGCGCTTCGTCTGGGGTTCCCGATCACCGAGTTCGCGACGCTCGGGGCGCGCTATTCGCTGGTCCAGGATAAGGTGTCGCTCGACCGGGCGACATTCTACACCAACGGCGTCTGCAATCCGCTCCTAGCCGGCCGCTATCTATGCGATGAACTCGGCAGACGGCTTACCTCGTCGATCGGCTATTCGCTCGGCTTCGACGATACCGACGGCATTCGCCCGACGCGCGGCCAGCGGGTAATCTTCAGCCAGGATTTCGCGGGTCTCGGCGGCGACGTTCGCTATATCCGCAGCCAAGCCAATGCGACTAAGTACTTGGGCCTGCCGCGCGGGTTCATCTTCTCGGCCCATGCCGAAGCCGGCTACATCCAGCCGCTCGGAAGTGCCCCTGCATCGGGCGCGGACAAGGTTCGTCTGACCGACCGCTTCTTCGGTGCCGACCTCCGCGGGTTCGATATCCGTGGTATAGGCCCGCGCATCGTCCGCCAGAATTACGACCTGACCGGCACCCTGCAGCCGCTCGATCTCAAGTCGGCGACGCAAGTGAGCGACGCGCTGGGCGGCCGCGCCTATTACAGGGGCCGGCTCGAGCTCGAGATCCCGCTCGGCGCCGGGGCCAAGAGCCTCGGCCTGCGGCCATCGACGTTCATCGATGTCGGCAGCGTGTGGTCGCTCAAGCGTCCGGTCCTGACCAATATCGTCGGCGTCTGCACCTTGACTGCGGCTGGCACGACAGCCGGCAAGCCAGTCGTCCCGACTATCCTCGGGGGAAACAGCACGGCCTGTATTGCGGACACGGCGAACTACACCTTCTCGCCAGGTTATAGCGAAGTCTTCCTCGGCAGTTCGCCCAAGCCTCGCCTGTCGATCGGCATCGGGGTTAACTGGACCTCGCCGTTCGGGCCGCTGCGCATCGATCTCGCCAAGGCGCTGCTTCATCAGCGCGGCGACGATACCAAACTCTTCTCGTTCAACGTAGGAACCCAATTCTGATGAAAAATCTTCTTCTCCTGACCGCGCTTTCGGCTGTCTTCCTGCCCGTCGCTGTTCAAGCCGCTCCGGCCAACGTCGTCGTGGTGGACCGCGAGCGTGTTTATGCCGAGTGCAATGCCTGCAAGTCGGCCCAGGCCCAGCTGCAGGCGCAGGCGACCGCGCTCCAGGCGCGCCAGACCGCGCTATCCACCCCGCTGAAGACCGAGGCCCAGTCGCTCCAGACCGCCGTCGATGCGCTTAAAGGGGCTCCTCCGGGACCGGCGCTAAAGGCGCGCGTCACGGCATTCCAGACGCAGCAGAATAACGCCAACCAGGAACTCGGTCGGATGCAGCAGACGCTGCAGGCGAGCCAGGCCAATGTTGTTCGCCAGATCGACGCCAAGCTCGATGGCATTTACGGCTCCGTGATGGGCGCCAAGGGTGCCAATCTGGCGGTCGACGTCGGTGCGACGCTCGCTCATGGCGCAGCGCTCGATGTGACCGCCGACGTCCTGGCGGCGCTGAATGTGGCGCTTCCTTCGGTCAGCGTTACCGCCCCGGCCGCCGCACCGACGGGTCGCTAAGCTGAACGATCAGGCGACCCCCCGGCCGGCGCTCGGCCCGCTCGACGTGCGCAAGGTGATGGCGGCGCTGCCGCATCGCTACCCCATGCTGCTCGTCGACCGGGTCGAGTCGATCGAGCCCGATGTGCGCATCGTCGCGACCAAGGCGGTGTCGATCAACGAGCCCTTCTTTGCCGGTCATTTTCCCGGGCGGCCGATCATGCCGGGAGTGCTGATCGTCGAGGCGTTGGCGCAGGCCGCCGGCATCCTCGCGGTTGAAAGCCTCGGCCTCGCCGGATCGGGGAAGCTGGTCTATTTCATGACGATCGATAACGCCAAGTTCCGCACCCCGGTCGAACCGGGGTGCCTGCTGACGCTCGAGGTTGAATTCGTCCAGAAGCGGTCGAGCGTGTGCAAGTTCAGCGGTCGGGCGAAGATCGGCGATAAGCTGGCGGCCGAAGCGAGCTTCACCGCGATGATCGCGGACCCGCCGACGGACTGATCTGCCAACCCCCGCTTGGCGCCTCTTCAACTCCGAACAGTGCGCCGAGTTTGGCCTTCAGCGCAGACGGCGGGCCATCGCCGACAATCATACCGCCCGCCAGCAGCAGCAGCCGGTCGAACCGATCGACGAGTGCGATGTCATGGAGCGCGACCATCACCGTCGCTCCGCCGCGCGCCGCCGCGGTAAGCAACTCCATCGTCCTCAGCACCCAATAGGGATCGAGGTTGGACAGCGGCTCGTCGAGCAGCAACAGGCGAGGCTCGGCGGCCAGCGCCCGGGCAAGTAACACCCGCGCCCGCTCGCCGGTCGACAGCGAACCGATCAGCCGGTCGGCCGTCGCGTGGAGCTCGAACGCTCCAAGCAGGGCCTCGATCCGGCCATGTTCGCGAGCCGCCAAGCCCAGCGCAATCACGTCGCGCACCGCGATCGGCCAGGCGATCTCGCGGCTTGCGGGGAGGAAGGCGAGCAGGCGTCGGCGGCGCACCTCGGCGAGCCCATCGAGTGACTCGCCGTCGATTCGGGCCGATCCGTCCGCGCCCTCGACCCCGGCCAGCGCGCGCAGCAGGCTGGTCTTGCCGCCGCCGTTGGGACCGACCAGCGCGATCATCTCGCCGCCCTCGCTGGCGAAGTCGAGCGCCGCCAATCGCTGGCCGAGCGCGACGGACTTCGCCTCCAACAGCGCCGTCATGGCGTCAGCCCGCGTCGCTGGTGGACGATCAACCACAGGAACAAGGGCGTCCCTGCCAGCGCGGTGATCACCCCGATCGGGATCGTCCGGTCGAGCCCGCGCGTGACGAGGTCGGCGATCAGCAGCAGCAGCGCGCCGATCAATGCGGCGGGGATCATTGCTCGTCCCGGATGGCCGCGTGTCAGCCGACGCGCGAGAAACGGCGCAATCAACCCTATGAAGCCGACCGCGCCACACACAGCGACGCAGGCACCGACGGCGACGGCGCTGAGCGCGACTACCTCAATCCCGAGCCGCTGCGGCCGAAAGCCAAGCGACGCAGCGACATCCTCGCCCAGCGCGAGCAAGTCGAGCGCACGGGCTCGGCGCGTGAGGAGAATTGCGGCGATCGTCGCCGGGATCAGCGCCGCGCCTGCCTGGCCTAGGCTGCGATCGGTGAAATTACCCATCAGCCAGTCGAACGCATCGTAGAAAGCGAACGGCGAGGGTGCCAGGGCGAGCGCGAGGCTGGTCGCCGCGCCACAGGCCAGCGAAATGCCGATTCCGGCAAGCAGGAGCATTGCCGTGTCCGATTTTCGTCCGGCCATAAGCAGGAGCGCGGCCAGCGCCGTTATCGACCCGGCGACCCCGCATGCGGCAAGCGCGAGCGGCTCGGTCAGGCCAAGCCAATAGCCACCGAGAACCGCACCGAGCGCCGCGCCACTGCTGCTGCCGGTGACATCGGGCGAAGCGAGCGGATTGCCGAACAGGGCCTGCAACGCCGCTCCGGTAAGCCCGAGCACCGCGCCATAGCCGGCGACAAGCAACGTGCGCGGCAGGCGAAGCTCGACCAGCAGCAGGGTGCGCAGCGCCGAGTCGAGCGAGAGGAGCGATGCCGGTAGCAGCAGGTGCAGCGCCAGCAGGGCGGCGAGCAGCACCAGCAGGAACGGCGCATTCTTCATCGCGCGCCACGCCGCAGCCGCTCGATCTCGTCGATCAGCAGCGGCCCGGCGCAGGTCCAGCGCCGTCCATCGGTGGCGATACGCCGGGAGGCGAGTCGGGCGAGGAGGGGGTGGGCGAGCCAGCGTTGCCCCTGCGACATTTGCCCGGCGCGGTAACTGCTGGTGACGAGCACCGCCGGTGGACGGATGGCAAGCGCTTCAAGCGTCGCGCGGCCGCCAGCAAGTCGGCGCTGCTTCAGCCCGGCGAGTGCAAGCCACTGAGCGCTGAGCGAACCCGGCATCAGGGAGAGTCCACCGCCGCCAAGCCAGATCGTATCGCGCGCCGCCGACGGTGCGGCCCGCAGGCGGGCCACGCGCTCAATCCACGGCGACGCCCGGCCCGGATCGCCAAGCAGTGCAGCCACTTGGCGAAGATTCTTCGCAACATCGTCGAGTGTCGAGGGCTGGGTCAGATCGACCACCCGCATGCCCATCGCCCGGGCAATCGCCCTGCTCGACCGCCCGCCGCCGCCACCCATGGTCAGCACAACCGTCGGATTCACCGCCACGACATCCTCGATCCGCCCGCGATTGGCGGGGACGCGCGACGCTAGCGGGGCGAGCACGCTTTCATGCGGATCCTTTGCGAGTCGGGTAACACTCGCGACCTCGCCCGGCCGCGCGAGCAGCAGTAGATATTCGTCGCTGCACATGTTGAGCGACGCTACCCGCACCGCCGCGCTAGCCGCCAAGAGCGAGGCGAATGCCGCCATCGATGCTCCTTCCTGATGGGCGATAGCCGACGACGTCGCGATATTCGCGGTCGAATGCGTTGGCCACGCGCCCGAACAGTTCGATCTGTGGGCTTACCCGATACCCGATCCTCGCATTGGCGAGGGCATAGCCGGGAAGGTCGACGACTATGAAACGGTCGAAATCATTGTCCGAGTGCCGCCCCGTATACGCAATCGATGCCCCATAGCTGAACTGCCCGCTCTCGCCGTCGACGCTGAGCGCGCCGGACCATTTGGGCCGCCGCACTTCCTTAACCTGCCCGATTGCCACGACCGGCTGCGTGGCGTCGAGCCACGCGCCCTGTGCGCGGACGCGGAGCGCGGGCAAGGGCGACCACGCCGCTTCGGCCTCGACGCCCTTGCGGCGGCTCGTGCCGCTGGCGTTGGCGGTGCCCGACAGAAACGTGACGTTGTCGAACGTCCCAACAATCTCGTTGCGCAGGCGCTGGCGGTACGCGGTGACCGAGGCACTCCACTGCGCATTGCGCCAGCGCAGGGATACCTCGCCGCCGCGTGAACTTTCGGGAACAAGGTTTGGATTTCCAACGAAACTGCCCGGGAAGAAGCCGTAGAGATCGAAGAAGGTCGGCTGGGCGATACCCTCGCCATAGGAGGCCACCGCTTCGAACCCGCCACCAAGCCGTGCGAGCAGTGAAGCCCGCACAGTGGTCGCGTCGCGGAAGCGGTTGAAGCCGTCTCGCCGCACCGCGACGTCCGCCGACAACACACGATAGTCGCCCTTCCATTCGACCGTAACCGACCGGTGCCGCCGCGACTGGTCCTGGTTGGAGTAGCCGCCGTAGGCAACGTCGCGGGCGTGAAAGCGCTCATCTTCCTGCTCGATCGCGGCGACGATATGCTGGTCGAGCGCGCCGATCGCAAAGTGGCTGCGCACCTCTGCGGTCAGGGTCCGTCGGTTGGCGCGAGTGCGGTTGATTTCGATCTGGTCGAGCCGGTTGATGTTTGATGAGCCGAGCCAGCCGGCCGACACCATCCCCGAGAATGTGTCGCTCGCCGACCCCGCGCTCGCCCATCCCCGCACCGCCGCGAGCCGGTTGCGCGTGTTGTCGAGCGTGTCGGCGTGAAGAAAGGTAACCGGCGAATAGCCGTCATATTCGCTCAGCGCCGAGGTCCCGAAGCCGGAAACGCCGAGCTCGATCTTCGGCGCGGCCCGCCACACCACCCGCCCGCGCAGGCTGTTGTTGTCATAGCCGTCCCGGTCGCCGCTGCCGTCGAACGCATCGGTTCCGCGCGACTTCTGTCCGGCGATGGCGAAGGCGGCAGTGACGTCCTTGCCAACGTAATTGGCCGATGCCGCACCACGGTAAGTTCGGAAGGATCCCGCTTCGGCCAGCAGGGTCGCTCCACTCGCCGTCGCCGCTTCTCCCTCGACCGCGATCACGCCGCCGATCGCCTCCGACCCCCACAGCGCCGACTGCGGTCCACGCACGAGCTCGATGCGCGAGGCGACATCGGCGTTGAGCAATTCGAATCGCGGCGCATTGCCCGCCGCCGGGTCGTTGGCGCGGATGCCGTCGATGAACAGCAAGGTGTGATTGGCCTCGGCACCGCGGATGCGGACGTCGGTCTGCGATCCGGCGGGGCCGCTCATCGATACCGCGACGGCCGGTAGCAACCGCAGATAGTCACTGACGAACGGAGCGCCGAGGCGGGCGATCTCGGCCCGGTCGATCAGCGAGACGCTGGCGCCCGTCGTCTCGGGCGTTTCGGGTAGGCGCGAGGCGGTGACGACGATCGTGTCGTTCGTCGGAGCAGGCGCAGATAGGGCAGTGGGGCTGTCGAACACGTCATTCTTCCATCCATGACAGTCGTCACGAAAGGGAAAGGCGCGATTGCCCGGCCCTCCGCCCACGGCTGGACCCGGCCGGGGGAACGGACGACGGACCGGGGCCAGTATCTGACTTGCGAGCCCAGCCGGTGGATCAGCTGAAGGCCGCTTACAGTTGCGGGCACAGTGCCGGATATTCGCCGGCTTCCTCTTCGCCGACGGCTTTCACCGTCGGAACCCAAGTCCTGTCGCGGCCAGTGCGGACCATCGCCCGCCTTGTCAAGAGAACTACCCTCGGCTAGGGCGCGCGGCTTGAACCGGCTGGTCGGAAACCAGCCACCTCGCAAGGATTACCGACGATGAAGAGCGGCACGCACCCCGACTATCACATGATCACCGTCCAGATGACCGACGGATCGACGTATCAGACGCGTTCGACGTGGGGCAAGGAAGGCGACACGATGACGCTCGACATCGACCCCAGCGCGCACCCGGCGTGGACCGGTGGCAATTCGCGCATGCTCGACACGGGCGGTCAGGTTGCGCGCTTTAACAAGCGGTTCGGCGGACTTTCTCTCGGGAAGAAGTGACGCGGGCGGGCGTACCGGGGACACTCCGAGAAGCTCAATCCAGCGTGATGTCCGCCTTCGACTCGGCTCCCACGGTTGAGACCGAGCGGGTCATTCTGCGCGCTTTTCGCCGTGACGATCTCGACGCCCATGCGGCGACGCTGGCCGATCGTGACGTCGTCCGCCATCTCGGCGGGCATGCGTTCAACCGCGAGGACAGCTGGCGGCGCCTGACGATGGCGGTCGGCCAGTGGCCGCTGCTGGGCTACGGCTATTGGGCGGTCGAAGCGAAGGCCGACGCGCGACTGGTCGGGCAGGTCGGGTTCGCCGATTTCGAGCGCGGCATGACCCCTGACATTTCGGGCGCGCCAGAAATGGGCTGGGTGTTCGACACTTCGGTCCATGGCCAGGGCATCGCCGGCGAGGCGTGCCGCGCCGCGCTGGCGTGGATCGACGCGATGTGGGCGCCTGCACAGATCCCGGCCATCATCTCGGTCCAGAATGCGAAATCCATGCGACTGGCCGAACGCCTCGGGTTTGTCCGCCAGCCCGACGCTATCTACCGCGAAGAACAAATCGCGCTGTTCCGGCGGAATCGCCCCTAGAAAGCGGCAAGCCCAGTAATTGCACGGCCCATGATTAGCGCGTGCACGTCGTGCGTGCCCTCATAGGTGTTAACCGTCTCCAGGTTCGCTGCATGGCGCATCACCTGATATTCGGCGCTGATACCGTTGCCGCCATGCATGTCGCGGGCGATGCGGGCGATGTCGAGCGCCTTGCCGCAATTGTTGCGTTTGATCATGCTGATCGTCTCAGGGACCAGCGTACCCTCGTCGAGCCGCCGCCCAACGCGCAACGCCGCCTGCAGCCCAAGTGTGATCTCGGTAACCATGTTGGCGAGTTTCAGCTGCACCAACTGCGTCGCCGCCAGCGGCCGCCCGAACTGCTTGCGGTCGAGCGTATATTGTCGCGCGGCGGTATAGCAGGCCTCGGCCGCGCCCATCGTCCCCCAGCCAATGCCATAGCGGGCGCGGTTGAGGCAGCCGAACGGACCCTTCAGCCCCGCCACGTTGGGCAATAGCGCGTCCTCGCCGACCTCGACCTCGTCCATCACGATTTCGCCGGTGATCGACGCGCGCAGGGACAGCTTCTGCTGGATCTTGGGCGCGGACAGCCCCTTCATACCCTTTTCCAGCACGAAGCCGCGGATCGCATCGCCATGCGCCTCGCTTTTCGCCCACACGACGAAGACGTCGGCGATCGGCGAATTGGTGATCCACATCTTGGCGCCGGAAATGCGAAAGCCATCGGCGGTCTTGACCGCCCGCGTGCGCATCCCGCCCGGGTCCGATCCGGCATCGGGCTCGGTCAATCCGAAGCAGCCGACCAGATCGCCTTTCGCCAATCCCGGCAGATACTTGTGGCGCTGTTCTTCCGAACCATAGGCAAAGATCGGGTACATCAC
>NZ_JANMWY010000092.1:0-3176 GCF_031380695.1 Sphingomonas sp.
CGGCCTCGCCGAAGCCCTGACCGCCGCCCCCGCCGCCATCGCCGCCGAATAAAGCGCCGTAACCGCAGCGTGAAAATCCCCTCCCCTTTGTGGGGAGGGAAGCATTCCGAACCAAAAAATAGGCCACCCCGACAATGCCGGGATGGCCGAAGTTCAGGGAGGAACGCACCGAAGTGCGGCTCCGGACGCGGCCCGCAAAGGGGAGATGCGGGGGACGTCCGTTGCCCGAACAATATCGGATCAAGCTTGGCCCGGGTCAAGGGCCGCCCGCTCAAAAAATAATCGATTGCAGCCAGTCCGGTCCGATCCGGCGGCTGAACCCGGTGCCGCTCGGGCGTTGGCGGGCGCGTTCAGGCGTTGGCAGGTTCCGGCAGCGCGGGCGCGTCGACCTGGATCGGGCCCTTGCCCTGCGTCACCTGGCGGCTGAAGATGTCGCGGATCTGGGCCAGGCTGAAGAGGTGCGCGAAGATCAGTGGCAGCATGCCGTTCTGGTTCATCCGGCGCAGCTCGTCGCCGCGCAGTTCGCGCATCTTTTCCTCGTCGACCATCTGGAACCCGCGATAGACGAACGGCTGTTCGCTGCCGTCGGGCTGGATCGCGACTTCGCCGTCCATCAGCAGGCCGGCCTTCTGCAGATCGGCCATGAATGCCCCGGTGCGCTGGCCGGCGGCTTCGAACTGCTCGCAGAAATCGAGGATTTCCTTGATCCGCGCGCTGGGCTGGTCGCCGTCGAAGATCGCCTCGCCGTCGGGCCCGTCGCTGATCGTGCCGCTGGTCGGGTCGACGCACAGCGACAGTTCGTCACTGCCCTCCTGCAACTGGGCGAGCAGGAACGGGTAGCGGCGCAGATAGGCCGGAAGATACGCCGGCTCGATCTGCATGCCCTTGTCGTCGAGGTAGGTATTGACCCCCTCGTTGAGCCCCATCAAAGCCAAAGGAACAGGCGTGTCACCCATCGAGAACACGATCGGATAGGTCCGCTGCAGGAGGGCAAACTCATCGACTGTCACCGGGATCGCATGAGCCTGGGCGATATGCGGGGCGCTGTCGATCGGCTTCAGCTTCTTGTCGCCATGCTGCTGCAGGTTGATCGGCTCGAGGGCGTTGTACAGCAGGGGCAGTCCGGATTCGGGCGCTTGGCTCGCCATGTCGTCATCTCCTGGGGCGGGCGACGCCGCCGACGCGGGCACCCTGAATTCGTGCCGCCGTTTAGAAGCGGGGCTTTTCAAGCGCAAGGGCGATGCGGCAAGAGGTTCAGCCGCGGTTCAATCCGCTCCTGCGACGGCACGGGCATGAACGAGATCAACCCTTGAACCTGCTGCACTTTTTCTCGCTGATCCCGGCGCTGTTCGGCCTGTCGTCGAACGACCGGAACGTGACGACCTTGACCGTCGAGCAGACGACGATTTTCCGCATCCCCGTCCGCCCCCACCCGCCGACCGCGCCACTGTTCGAATGGCAGGAACTCAAAGGCCCCAAATGCCTGCCCGCCGCCGACATCGTCGGGGCGATGCTCGCAGGGCGTGACGCGATCGATTTCATGACCCGCGACCGCACACGCTATCGGGCAAGGATCGACGACGACTGCACCGCGCTCGACTTTTACGACGGCTTTTACGTCCAGCCGCAGGACGACCGGCTGTGCGCCCGGCGCGACGAGATCCGCTCGCGAATGGGTGCGAGCTGCCGGATCGAGAAGTTTCACCTGCTGGCCCCACGACTGCGCCGTTAGCCCGCCCCCTTCGTTTCCTTGACATTTTGACCAATTTGCGCCTTAGGTGTCGCTTCGTTGCTGCACTGCGGCAATATCCTTCCTGACCGGACTATTCATGCCCTTTGCCGATCTCGGCCTATCCGACCCCTTGCTCCGCGCCGTCGCCGAAGCCGGCTATGACGAGCCGACCCCGATCCAGAAGGGGACGATCCCCCCGGTCCTGATGGGCAAGGACATCATCGGCATCGCCCAGACCGGTACCGGCAAGACCGCCGCTTTCGTCCTGCCGATGATCGACATATTGGGCGAGGGTCGCAGCCGCGCCCGCATGCCGCGCAGCCTGATCCTCGAGCCGACGCGCGAACTTGCCGCGCAGGTCGCCGAGAATTTCGTAAAATACGGCAAATATCACAAGCTCTCGATGGCGCTGCTCATCGGCGGCGTGCAGATGGGCGACCAGGTCAAGGCGCTCGAAAAGGGCGTCGACGTCCTCATCGCCACCCCCGGGCGGCTGATGGACCTCTACGGCCGCGGCAAGATTCTGCTGACCGGGTGCAACCTGCTGGTGATCGACGAGGCCGACCGCATGCTCGACATGGGGTTCATCCCCGACATCGAGGAAATCTGCTCGCGCCTGCCGAAATCACGCCAGACCCTGCTCTTCTCCGCGACCATGCCGCCGCCGATCAAGAAACTCGCCGACAAGTTCCTGACCGATCCCAAGGTCCTGGAAGTGTCGCGCCCGGCCAGCGCCAACCTCAACATCGAGCAGCGCGTCATTATCACGACCTCGGCCAAGAAGCGCGACGTGCTGACGGGGGTGCTGCGCCACGAGGAGGTCAAGAACGCGATCGTCTTCTCGAACCGCAAGACCACGGTGCGCGACCTCGCCACCAGCCTCAAGCGCGCCGGGTTTGCCGTCGGCCAGATTCACGGCGACATGGAGCAAGCCGAGCGCATCGCCGAGTTCGACCGCTTCAAGGACGGCACCATCTCGATCCTCGTCGCCTCCGACGTCGCCGCGCGCGGGCTCGACGTCAAGGGCGTCAGCCATGTCGTCAACTTCGACGTGCCGTGGCAGCCCGACGACTATGTCCACCGCATCGGCCGCACCGGCCGCGCGGGGCTGAAGGGCATCGCCATCACGCTCGCGACCAAGGAAGACGGCGACGCGGTGGCAGCAATCGAGAAGCTAACCAACACCAAGATCCCGCGTTTTTCGGGTGACGGATCGGCCGAGGGTGCGCCCGCTGCCGCAGCGCCGGCCAGCGAAGAAGCCCCCCGCGAAAAGCGCGAACGCGCGCCAAGGGCGAAGGCGGCTCCGAAGGCTGCTGCAAAGCCCGAACCCACCGCCAAAGCGGAGCCCGCGCCAGACCGCGCTCCCCGATCGGAAGAACCCCGCCGCGACCGAGCCCCCCGCCTAGACCGCCCCCGCCGCGAAGAGCCGCGCCGGGAGGACGCC
>NZ_JANMWY010000144.1:0-11851 GCF_031380695.1 Sphingomonas sp.
ACCATCGGCTGGTCCGGCACGCCGTGCGCGATGACGGTGACATTGCTCTCCGCCACGCCATAGACCTTGCCCAGGATGCCGCGCCCGATGTCGGCCATGACGATGACATGCGCCGCCCGCGCCAGCAGCCGGTCGAGGACATGGCGCTCGTTGTCCGACGGCTGGTCCAGCACCGTGTGCAAGGTCACGACCAGCGGCAGCGTCGACCGCTCGATCAGGCTCAGCACATGCGCGCCCGCCTCGCCGCCGAAAATCCCGAATTCATGCTGCAGCCAGATCGCCTGCGCGCCGCTCGCCTCGATCAGCCCGGCCGCCTCGCGATAGGCGCGCGGATCGTCGGCGGCGATCGTTCGCACGTCGGCGGGATAGGCCACGCCGCTGTCGTCATCCATCGCATAATGGTCGACCGTCAGTCCCGGGAACCGCGTCCGCATCGCATCGACCGTATCCGACGTGAAGGTCGCCAGCCCGCAGCGTCGCGGCAGCGCATTGCCGACGATCGCCAGATGCGTCAGCACCGTCGGCATCACTGCCGCCGCTCCATCGAATTCGCTGCCATCGGCCAGAAACATCAACGCGCCCTCTCGTTACAAGGCCCCTTAGCACATCCAACGCTGCAATGCAGCATTAGTTGCTGCACTGCGGTATGAAGTCCAGTGCCAAGCCGGTGATTTATCAACGCACTTGGCCCGCGAAAGCTCCGGTCAAAACATCACCACGCGCGGCTCCGCCCGCGGCGCGACCAGCAATTCGCTCAGCGCCCACACCATCGCGTCGGCCCGGTCCGGGCTCGCCCCCGGCCCCTTGTACCCGCCGCCCGCCACCATCCCGCGCAGCTCTGCCTCCAGTGCGTCCATCCGGCCGTGCAGCCGCACCCTGCCCTGTTCGAACAGCATCGCCACCGGCTCGGCCCGCGCGCTCTTGCCGACGCTCGCCCGGACCAGCTTGATGCGCAGCGCCGGGTCGGCCGTGCGCAGCACCGTCTCGACCATCACCCCGCCCTGGTTGACCTCGGCCACTACCAGCGTCTCGGGGTTCAGGGTCGCCACCGCCGCCACCCGTGCCGCCCACGTCCCCGGCGACACCGCGCCGATACTATGGTCGCCCAGCACATGGCCGATCCCCTCCCAGTCGAGCGCGCACAGCACGATCCCGCACGTCCCGTCCCCCGCCGGCGGATCGACCCCGATGACGAAGCGCTGATAATCCGCCCACCGCTCGGCCACGCGCGGCGGTCCGCCGATCCGTTTCAGATAGGGCACCGGCGGCGGCGGCAGCGGCACTGCCGGCGCCAACCCGGTCAGCGCCCCGCCGGGCTGGATCCGGCACGCCTCGATCATCTCGACCGTCCACAATGCCCCCGCCGCATCGCGGATCAATTCACCGTGCAGTTCCACTCGCTCCTTGCGCGTCCCCGCGAACATCCCCGTGACCGCATCGACAAAGGCTGGCGGCAGGTGCGGATTGGCCCAGGTCGGCCCGCCGCTGACGACGCACTCCGCCGTGCCGATGATCCGCTCCAGCACCGTGCCCCCGCGCGGCGTCGACGTCACCAGGGCTTGCGGCCCCGGCCCCAGTCTCAGGCCCAGTTGCAGATTGTCCCAGCTCTCTTCACCATGAACCCATTTGGCGATCTCGTCGCACCAGGCGAAATGATGCTCCGGGCCGCGCAGCGAGTCCGGCGACGCGCCCGAAAACAGTACCGCCTCGCTTCCCCCGCGAAACTGCAGCAGCCGCCGCGCCGGCGACCATTGCTCGATCAGGTCGCCCGCCACCGTCAGCAGCCCGCTCTCGCCCTCGACCATCACCCGCCGCGCCTCGTCGACCGTCGCCCCGACCAGCGCGATCCGCAACCTCTCCCCGTTCGTCCCGAGCGCAGTCGAGCGATCCCGCACCATCCCCGCCAGCCACTCCGCCCCGGCGCGCGTCTTGCCGAACCCGCGCCCGGCCAGCATCACCCACGTCCGCCACTCGCCCGGCGGCGGCAATTGCCCGCCATGCGCCCAGATCGGCCAGTGCGCCTCCAGCGCGATCCCCTCCTCCAGCGTCAGCTGCGCGATCAGGGCCCCCACGCCGGCCCCGTCCAGCGCGTCGAGATCCGGACGCAGGATCACGACCCCGCCCCCTCCTCCCGCGCGCGCAGGTCGCGGATCACCCTGATCTTGCGCAGGATGCTCTCCCCGACTTCGTCGATCGAGCGCACCGGCGCCGCCCAGCCGCTGCGCTGGCCCACGCCGGTGACTGACGCGCGGTGCAGCTTCAGCAGCGCCAGCGCCGTTTCAGCCGACATTGGCCCGATCGGCCGGTCGGCATCATAATCGACCCCGGTCACCGCCTCGATCGCCGCCCGCACCATCTCGATTTCCAGCCGCGCATAGCCTTGCACCAGCGCCTCCTGCCACTTCACCGCGAACGCCGCATTGGTGCGCCGCTGGCGATAGACCGAACTATGGCTGACCCCGGCCTCCTCCGCCGCCCGGATAACGTGGCACGACGCCGCCAGCGCATCCAGGAACGCCTCCTCGCGCTCGTCGCACCACTGCACATAGGTCCGCATCCGCTGCACCCCGTGCCTGGTCCGCCGAATGACCGCCCCCGCCGCCGCAAGCGGCGCCCGCCGCCGATAAATCTTCCCCATAACCGCCCCCGATTGCCCGGAAGCGAGAGACCAAGCATACTCCTACAAGTCAAGAGATTTAACCTATTTGGAGTGTTTTATCACCTCCTTCCCCGGCCCCCCTTCTTGGGCGTGCGCAACAGGAAAGCCCGCAATCCAATATCTATAACGTCCGCTTTGGGTGGAAATCAGACATTAGCTTCAAGGTCATTCAACTTCGGTGCTAGTAGTGGTACGGATCTTCGGTGGGCGATAGGCAACAGGGGGCTTTGCCATGGCGACTCTAGCCGGGACGTTGGGATTCAAGGAGCAAAGTCCGGACCTGCTGTCCGGAACGCCGCGGGCGCACGCCATCGACCGATGGATCTTCGTGTTCATGGCGATGTGGTTCATCGCCATCGTGCTAGCCGGATTCATTCCCGACTCGTTGATGAAGATCGATGCGGTGCAAACTGGGCAACGTCCGCCGTTCCCGTGGGTGTTGCACATGCATGCAGTGCTGATGGGGTCGTTCCTGTTGCTGCTGCTGGCGCAGAGCTGGCTGATGGCGACGGGCAGGAACGCGCAGCACATGCGGCTCGGGATTGCCGGGATGGTGCTGGCGCCAGCGCTGGTCATAGTCGGCTTCGTCCTGGCGCCAACCATGTACCATATGCTGTGGGCCGGGGCGCAGGCTGCGCCGGCGTCCAAGCAAGCGGAGATGCAATTCGCGCTGGGGATCTGGGAGAACATCCTGCTGCTGCAGATTCGCATCGGCATCCTGTTTTCGCTGTTCCTGGCGATCGGCCTGACGGCGCGCGGCCACGACGCCGGGATGCACAAGCGGATGATGTACCTGGGAACGGTCATGGCCTTGCCGGCCGGGATCGACCGGATCCCATGGTTGTGGAGTTCCATGCCGGCGAGTCCGATGTCGGCGGATGTGTTCACGCTGTCGGCGATTGCGCCAATGTTCCTTTGGGATGTGCTGCGAAACCGGAGCGTGCATCCGGCCTATATCTTTTGGCTGACGGTGAACCTGCCGTTCGCGATTGCGGTGCATGGCTTGTGGGACACGCCCTGGTGGCATCATACAGCGCGCCAGATCATGGGGGTGGGGTAGTCCCTACCAACCACTGCTAATGTCCGCTTTGGGTGATGGGGTGGACGCCCGTCGGCGGCATTGATGTGCCAGAGTGGAGGTGTTGATCACCACTTGAGGGAGGCATCCTTATCGCACGCGCTGAAGCTCACGATAATAGCTGGATCGCCGACATTCGGCCGGTCGGCGTCATAATCGACCCCGGTCACCGCCTCGATCGCCGCCCGCACCATCTCGATTTCCAGCCGCGCATAGCCTTGCACCAGCGCCGCCTGCCACTTCACCGCGAACGCCGCATTGGTGCGCCGCCGGCGATAGACCGAACTATGGCTGACCCCCGCCTCCTCCGCCGCCCGGATAACGTGGCACGAAGCCACCGGCCGAACCTACCCCCGCCTCCAAACCATTACCCTCGCCGAACTCTTCCGGGGCAAGAAACCGGACATTCCATACGTCGATCAGGCGAGCGTCAAGCGCGCGAAGCGGGAGGACTTGAGTCGGCAGGATTCGATGCTGTAAGTCTTGACTTTCGGTAAAAGCCGGACTATCGATACGGTATGGCCTCAACGAGACTGCCAATCGGCAGGTCGGGCCTAGGGAGTACAACAATGACGGAACCGCTATTGGCTGTCTCGGCCAAGGAGGTTGCGAGCAAGTTCGGGTTCTACACTGATGAAGCCATGCTTCACCCGGTTGGAATTCAGCGTCACGGGGTCACTCGTGTCGTTATGCTCTCGCTCAACGAATATGAGCGTCTCCTGCGCCGCGATCGACAGGTTCTCCTTGTGAAGGACCTCGACGATGCCACCCTCGACGCCATCCGGACCGCCAGGCCGTCCGACCGATCCCGCCGCGCCGAACCAGCCGTGGCCGGTTCCGGAGCCGGCTGACGTCCTCCATTATGCTTACCTCTGGTCACGCGAGCACGACTCCGGCCATGAGGAAGCGACGAAGGACCGACCGGTCGTAGTGGTCATCGCGCGCATTGCCCAAGCCGATCTCACCGAATTGCTGGTCGCGCCGATCACCCACTCTCCGCCCCGGCCCGGTGAAGGAATCGAGCTGCCTCAACCGATCGAGCGTCGCCTCGGTCTTGACGATGCCCGCAGCTTGATCGTCACTACCGAGATGAATCGTTTCGTGTGGCCCGGCCCTGACATCCGGCCAGTACCTGGCGAAGAAGCCCCGCTATATGGAGTGATTCCGGCCGGACTGTACGAAGCGCTCAGGACCGAGATCGTTCGCAATGCGACGGCGAACAACATGCGGATGCCGAAGCGAAGCGAGTAGGGGAACGGCTGCTTTTTTCCCCGCAACCTCGCCCCCTACCCCAACATCCGCGCCTATCTGCAACGCATCGGCGAGCGCCCGGCGTTTCAGGCGGCGATGAAGAAAGCCGACCCCGACTTCCCGCCGCGGCCGACGTAGGGTTGGCGAGACGCGCCCCGTCGTGTCTGCGGGAGGGACAGGGAAACCCCCAACCCTCGGCGCTCCAGCCCAACTCTTTGCGTTCGTCCCAATACGGACTTCCCGTTAATCGCGCGGAAACCAAGGCATAATTACAGGCTGGCACGACCCTTGCTTATTCAACTGCATGACCGCGGGCCGGGCCCGCTTATGCACAGGAACCGACCGATGCCGACCGCCCTCCCCGCCTCCCCCGCCACTCCCGCCGCCCCCGCCAGGCGCCCGATCTTCGACCGGCCCGAAACCATCCTCGGCGTCTGCGAATCGCTCGGCGACGATTTCGGGATCAGCGGCAACTGGTTTCGCGCCGCCCTCTTCCCGCTGCTGCTGTGGCAGCCGCTGGCGACCGTCGCCGGCTATCTGACCCTGGCGCTGGTCGTCCTTGCCGCGCGCCTGATCTTCCCGGATGTGCGCGCCGACGCCGTGATCGCCACCGAGCCGGTCGAAGCCCTCGCTCCGTCCCCGGTCGCAGACGAACTCCGCCTGGCGGCTTAGCGACAGAACGGCAACGCACGAAGAATCCGTTCGTCCTGAGCGAAGGCCGCAGGCCGTAGTCGAAGGGCACGCCACGAGAAATCGCTCGCCGCCCTTCGACTTCCCTCAGGACGTTGACGAGCATCCCGCAATCCTGTCAGCCAACGCGCGAATGCCCCCAACCCGTCCCGCGCTGGCACGGATCGTAACCTTCATGACCGCTTCCTTACCCGCAGATAAACCTCGTCTTTACGCGAAGGGGTTAGGCATCGCCGCTATCCACTCGGCATGACGCCGGGTGGCGGGGAGAATGGCATGCAATCGAACGGGGCATCAGGGACGCAGGCCAGTGCCGCGCCAGCCCTTCCTCGCAGCGCCGACGCCCTTCCTCGCAGCGCAGACGCCCTTGGCGCCGTGCCCCTGGCCGATGCGCTGTTCGCTCGCGTCGGCGGCAACGGAAGCGTCAGCCATCCGCATTGTGCCGCGCTCGTCGCTGGCTCGGGCGTGCATGCGACCCGCGACCTGGCCGACGCGATCCATCTCCTGTGCCATCTTCACGGCCGCCACCCGGGGCTCATTGACCTCGCCCTTGGGTCCGGCGGCGGTGGCAACGGCAGCGTTTCGGGCGCGGCGCGCGAATGGCTGATCGATGCCTCCGACCATTATGAGCGCGAGCGGCTGTATCTCGTCCGCCTCACCGCCGCGATCGGTCCGATGCCCAGCACGCCCGGCTCGGCCGAGAGCGAGGCCGCGCTGCAGGCACAGCGCCATGCGATCGAGACGCTGGCCCTGTCCGAACGCAGCGGCTGCGCGCTCGGCGCGGCGGTCGGGCTGATCGTCGACTGGGGCGGGATCCGGCGGCTGCTCGACCGCGCCGCCGATCGCGCCGGGGTCGAACGGCCGCTCTGCTCGCTGCCCGACGACGCTGCCATCGCCTGCGCCGCCGACGCCGCCGGCGACAGCGTTGCGGCCCAGCGCGGGCTGCTATTCGGCGGCGAGCAATTATTGCTCCAGCACCGTGGCCTATTCGACCTGCTGGAGGCACGCGCCGGGGCGAGGGTGGACTAGCGCATTTGTCTCGCCTAACGGCGTCCAATGCGCTTCGAAGGGACCACCGACTACGTCGCCACCGATGACCTGAAGGTCGCGGTCAACGCCGCCGTGACGCTGCGCCGTCCGCTGCTCGTCAAGGGCGAGCCGGGCACCGGCAAGACCGTCCTCGCCCACGAAATCGCCGCCGCGCTCGGCGCGCCGCTGATCGAATGGCACATCAAGTCGACCACAAGAGCCCACCAGGGCCTCTACGAATATGACGCGGTGGCGCGGCTGCGGGATGGGCAGTTGGGCGACGAGCGGGTCCACGATATCCGCAACTACATCCGCCGCGGGAAGCTGTGGGAGGCGTTTACCGCGCCGGTTCTGCCGGTCCTGCTGATCGACGAGATCGACAAGGCCGACATTGAGTTTCCCAACGACCTGCTGCAGGAACTCGACCGCATGGAGTTCCATGTCTACGAGACTGGCGAGACGGTGAAGGCGGTCGAGCGTCCGGTCGTGGTGATAACCTCGAACAACGAAAAAGAGCTTCCCGACGCCTTCCTGCGCCGCTGCTTCTTCCACTACATAAAATTCCCCGACCGCGACACGATGATGCGTATCGTCGACGTCCATTTTCCCGGCATCCAGAAGATATTGGTCAGCCGCGCGCTCGACCTGTTCTACGAGGTTCGTGAGGTGCCCGGGATCAAGAAGAAGCCGTCGACCAGCGAGCTGCTCGATTGGCTCAAACTGCTGCTGCACGAGGATATGCCGCTCGAGGTGCTGCAGAACCGCGACCCGACCAAGGCCATCCCCCCGCTTCACGGCGCGCTGCTGAAGAATGAGCAGGACGTAATGCTGTTCGAGCGCCTTGCCTTCATGGCGCGGCGTAACGGCTGATGACCATGCTCGCCGGTCCCCCTAACCGGCTGCGCTTGATCATTCGTCCCGGTACGCCAGCTCGAAGTTCCCCCACCGTCGATCATTGAACCACAGCGGCACGAAGACATTCTTCACCGGCACATAAATGTCGCCCAGCTCCATACGGTAGGTCATCAGCATCGCCGGCCGCTCGCTCTCGATTGCCAGACGGGTCTGCTCGTCCATGAATATCCGCCGGTTGCGGCAATGGGCGTCGTTCCACACCGGGTCGATCCCCGGTTTCAGGCTGCGTTCCGACAAATGCGTCGGCAGATAGCCGTTCACGTCGGTGATCGCCGACCCGATCACGCGCGGCTCGCGCGCCTTGAAGCGGTCGAGGATCGGCTGGACATGAGCGTCGGCAAAGTCCGCAAAACCATTGTCATATTGGACTGGGTTGGTCCCCGCGACGGGTACATAACGGCGGTCGAACACCGATTCCTCATCAATGCTGCCGTCGCGCAGGCCCCGCTCGACGACCTCGGTAATCGCCCGCATGGCGTCCTGCGCCAGGCAGATCATCGGCGTATCGTCGATCTCGGCGCCCGAATTGGCAAGCGTGTCGAGCATCGTGTTCGACATCATCTCGAGGTGCGCCAGCCGCTGCTGTGCCTTGATCAGTTCACCGCTATTGTCGCGCGCATCGCCGGCGAAGCTGGTCAGCCCGGCCTTGACCCGGTCAACGCTGGTCTGAATCAAGCTTGTCGACTGGGCGATTCCCTCGGTCTGACGGTCGACCATGCCGACGATTTCGCTCACTTCTCGAACCGTGTTGCTGATCTTGCCGAACCCGCCTTGGGCGGCGCGGCTGCGTTCGACCCCGGTCTTGATTTCGGACGTCACCGCCCCAGCCTCGCGAGTCAGCTCGCCGATCGTCAAGGCGATTTGGCTGGTTGCGGCGCGCGTGTCGTGGGCCAGCTTTTTTACCTCGGCTGCGACCACCGCAAAGCTGCGCCCGGCATCCCCCGCCCGCGCCGCCTCGATCGTCGCATTGAGCGCTAGCATGTTGGTTTTGCGCGCGATTGTCTCGATCGTCGCCGACACCGACTGCACCTGGCTCATCGCCATCGCGAAACCGGCCATCCGCTCGCCCAGTTGCACGACCAGCTCGGTCAGCCCCTTGAACACGTCGATCGTGTCGTCGATCGCCTCGCGCCCCGCCTCCAGCTTCAACTTGGCCTGCTCCGACAGCAGCCGCGCCTCGTCGGTCGAATCGCTCACGCGCGCTTGGTCGGCCAGCAGCCGGTCGGTAATATCCTCCAGCGCGTCAAGCGTCTTGGTATGTCCGGTGATCCGCTGCGCGACGCCTTCGACATAACCGGCGACATCGCTGCACTCGATCGACAGCAAGCCGCAATCCCGCGCCACTGCACGGATCGCATGTTCGGTAACTTCCTCGACGCCTGCGGTGGCCATGTGACGCTCATTCCCTAATGTTCGGATGCGGCTGTAAGGCAAAAACCCCTACGCTTTCGTTAACCATGGCCCGCGCATGTCTTCCCGGCTTTCGCCCGGACGGCGCAGGCGCTAGGTACTGCCCATGTTCATCAACTTCGTCGACGCCCTCCGCCGCGGTGGGATTCCCGCCAGCCTGAAGGAGCATCTGCTCCTGCTCGAGGCGCTCGACGCCGATGTCATCGCGTGGGAACCCGAGCAATTCTACTATCTCGCCCGCGCCGTCTTCGTTCACGACGAAACCATGCTCGACCGTTTCGACCGCGTATTCGGCGAAGTGTTCAAGGGTGTCATAGCCCCCGCCGAGCCCGGCGCCGACATCCCCGAGGAATGGCTCAAGAAGGTCGCGGAACTGTACCTCACCCCAGAGCAGATGGCCGAGATCAAGGCACTTGGCTCGTGGGAAGAGATCATGGAAGCGCTCAAGCAGCGCCTCGCCGAGCAGAAGGGACGCCACCAGGGCGGCAGCAAATGGATCGGCACCGGCGGCACCTCGCCGTTCGGCCACGGCGGCTTCAACCCCGAAGGCGTGCGCATCGGCGGTCCAGGCGGAAAGGGCCGCGCGATCAAGGTGTGGGAGAAGCGCGAGTTTCAGGACCTCGATGGCACACGGGAGCTCGGAACGCGTAACATCAAGGTCGCGCTGCGCCGCCTGCGCCGATTTGCCCGGGAGGGCGCCGCCGACGAACTCGACCTCGACGGCACGATCGAGGGCACCGCCCGCCAGGGCTGGCTCGACATCCGCATGCGACCCGAGCGGCACAATGCGGTCAAATTATTGCTCTTCCTCGACATCGGCGGGTCGATGGATGGCCACGTCAAGCTGTGTGAGGAGCTGTTCTCGGCAGCGCGCACCGAATTCAAGCATCTCGAACACTATTACTTCCACAACTGCATCTACGAGGGCGTGTGGAAGGATAACCGACGCCGCCACGTCGAGCGCACGCCAACGATGGATATCATCCATAAATATGGCCACGACCATAAGCTGGTCATCGTTGGCGACGCGGCCATGAGCCCCTACGAGATCAGCCACCCCGGCGGCTCGATCGAGCACATGAATGATGAAGCCGGAGCGGTATGGCTCAAACGCCTTACCACCACCTACCCCGCTGCGGCATGGTTCAACCCGACGCCCGAGTCCTATTGGGGGCACAGCGCCTCGACCAACCTGGTCAAAACGCTGATGGACGACCGCATGTATGCGCTGACGCTGCAGGGCCTCGACGACGCGATGCGCGAACTCAGCCGGAAGCGTTAATCGCGTCAGGCCGAATGGCTGCGTCTAATTCCCAGTCTTGGTGTTGCGCGAAATCTCTTCCCAATCGTGCTTTACTTCATCCGCGCCGCGTTTCCATTCCGCCGCCGTCATGCAGATCCGCTCATAGTCGGCGATCGTCCCCGTGCGGACGGTGCGGTGGCAGACCAATTTGTCGGGTGCCTTGTTGGCGGCGACCGCAATCGGCGCGACCAGCGGGGCGCGGGGCGGGTAGCCATGCAGCTGCCAGTTGATAACGCCCTGATGAGTCCCGGCGACGCGCGTCCCCGCCGCATTGACGTCAGGCGCAAACTCCGCGTGCGCCAGCAGCACCGGGCACGTCTCCTCGTCGAGTGCGGCAAAGCCGCTGCTGTGAGTCACCTGGCACGAGGTCGGGTGGCCGTCGCGGTCGAGCGAGACGGTGAAGGCGACCAGCCCCTCCTCACCCTTTGCCCGGGCATGCGGCGGATAATAGGCCATTAGCGTGTCCATATTGGTGACGGCGCGCGCGGCCTTCTGGTCTGGCGTCTCGGCCTGCAGCGCGCTCGACAGCAGCGTCAGTGCGGCCACTCCGACAATCAATCCCTTCATCACTCACGCTCCCTCGCAACGAACGTCCGAAGCTAACACGGATCAACCAGAGAGCAAAGGAGTGCGGCGCGGCGGCTGGACCGGTCCGCCGCGTCACGAACCTACGCGCGATTGATCAATAAAGCAGGATGCGCTTGCTGGCTTCGACCCACGCCGCCTCGTCCGGCCCCGACAGTGCCTCCAAATCTCCGGCCTCGCTGTTGGAATCGTCGACCCATAAGCGCAGTGCCGGGCCGCCATTGATGACGTCGATCGGCAGCTTCCCGAAGGCATATTCATAGGGGAAGTCGCGCCATAGGGGATAGCCGGGCTGGAGCCGGCGGATTGCCTTGAACGCCAGCGCCTGGAGCCGCCAGGGCCGGAACGCCTCATGCCCGTAGAAACCGCCCTCGGCGTGGATGTGGACGCCGTGGCATAGCTGGCCAACATGCTTATGGAAGGTCGGTTCGAACCAGACTTCGCGCAAGGAACAGCCGCCAAGCCATTGCGGGGCAAGGCTTTGCATTTCGGCGATGACGGCGCGAGCGTCGATGTCGGGCGCGCCGAACAGTTCGAGCGGGCGGGTCGTGCCCCGCCCCTCGCTCAGCGTCGCGCCCTCCAGCATCACCGTTCCGGCATAGCAGCGCGCCATGTTGAGATTGGCCGCGTTGGGGCTGGGGTTGATCCAGATGCGGTCGTCGGGCCAGCCGAAGCCGGGGCCTTCGTCGGGCCGCCAGCCGTCCATCGCGATTACCCGATAATCGACGTCGAGCTTGAAGTAATCGATGAACCAGTGGCCCAGCTCGCCCAGCGTGAGCCCGTGCCGCATCGGGATGGGGCCGGCGCCGACGAAGCTCGCCCATCCGGGCAGCAGCGTCATCCCTTCGACCGGGCGTCCCGCCGGATTGGGCCGGTCGAGCACCCACACCGCCTTGCCCTGCGCGGCCGCTGCCTCGAGCATGTAGAGCAG
>NZ_JANMWY010000217.1:0-4531 GCF_031380695.1 Sphingomonas sp.
GCCTCGCCGCCGGAAACGCGCCCGGCCTTTACCAGTGGCCAGTCGGCGGCCAGGCCGCGTACGACGAATGGGGCTACCGCGCCCCTGAGCCGTGCGTCGAGGGCCGCTCCGCTTGCGACGGCCTCCTCGCGAATTCGAGGCAGTGTTTCGAAATCAAGGACGGCCGCTTCAGCCACGCCCGATCCTGCGGTTCTTTCGCGCGATCAGGGCGGGAATGTTGGACAGCGAGGCCAGGGCCATGAACATCGGCATGAGATGTCCCGCTGCGTGCAGGTCGCCGAGTGCCGCCGCGTCGAGCGCGCGCAGCTTGTCCTCGTCGATCAGATGATAGCCGACCATGCGCTGGGTCGATCCGTCATCCAGTTCGACATCGAGCGAAAAGGGTTCGAGCAATTCATATCGCTGCAGCGCCGCGAAGAAGGCGCCGGACCCGCGATAGCCTTCGTCCAATTCACCGAGTTGCCCGGCAATTACCTCGAGATAAGGGGTCTGCGCGCCATGGTCGTCGAACAGGCGCATTCCCTCGCCATTCCGGGCAATGCGAGCGTGGCCCATATCGACATGAACCTGTCCCGGACCGTCGCCGCTGGCCGGGCGACCGACGAGGAACGGCTGGATAGACAGCGCGAGCGGCCGATAGGCGGCGTCCCAGCGACCATTCTCAAGGAACAAGTTCTCGCCCTGCTCGAATCCCATCAGCGCGAGCGCGGAAAATACATCGCGTTCCAGATCGCGCCGGAACAGAATCGGAAAGCTGTTCTGCAGGCGGCGAAATTCGCTTGGCACGGCGAGGCACGCCATGACCCCGTCGCCCAACTCGGCGTCTGCACCGGGTTCGACCCTGAGGTCACGGTGGGCGACGCTGTCAAGAATTTGGTGGTCGCTCATGCGCAATGGACTTCCTGGCTTGTTAACGCCGCCCCTCGAAGGGCATCGAGATAGGCGCGATTGGTCGGCATCGCGGCGGCCAGCGCCCGCGCTCGCTGGCGGATCGCCGGATCGAGCTTTGCGGCCTCCGCGCCGGTCGCGATCGCAGTGGCGCCGCCCATGCCATAATAGACATATTGATAGCTGGCCGCCGGAAACATTTCTTCGGTGAGCGGGAAGTCATAGGCCGACGGCGGCTGGTCGCGCCACAGTTCGACCAATTCGGCCAGGCCCGGCGGGACAGAAGCCGGATCGCGATGCGCCAGCCAATAAGGCTCGGTCCGCTCGCTGAGCAGATAATGAAGTTTGAGGAAATCGACGATGCGGTCCCAGCGCTCACGGAATAGCATATTGAAGCGGCGCGCCTGGATCGGCATCGCCGCGCGTCTGGCTGGGAAATTGTCGACTAGCGCGCGCAGCGACAATTCGATCAGCACGATCGCCGACGCTTCGAGCGGCTCGATAAAGCCAGCCGCCAATCCCATCGCGACGCAATTCCCGACCCAGAACCGCTCGCGGTGGCCGGTCGGGAAGGCGAGCTTGCGCGGGGTCAGCGCGGCGTGGTCGGCGTGCGGCGCAGTGCGGGCGATATACTCGCGCAAGATCGCCTCGGCGCGATCATCATCGAGAAAGCGGGAGGAGTAGACGCAACCAATTCCGCGCCGGGTCGGCAGGCCGATGTCCCACAGCCAGCCCGCTTCATGCGCGGTGCCGATGGTCTGCGACGCGATCGGCGACCCCTCCGGCACCGGAACTTGCACGGCCAGCGCGCGATCGTTGAACAAGACGGCGCCGCGATCGACCCAGCCGACCCCGTAATGGCCAGCGATCAGCAGCGCGGCATGACCGGTGCAGTCGATGAACAGGTCACCCGCGACGCGTCCGTGATTGCGCGTGAGTACCGCCGCAATATCGCCGTCGTCGTATGGCTCGATCCCCTCGACCTGGTCTTGGAGATGAGTCACGCCCAGTCGCTCGACCGCATGACGAGCGAGCAGCGCCGCCAGCTTCACGGCGTCGAGATGATAGCCATAATTTACCGCGCCGGCATAGCCGGGCATCGAACGCTGTCGTGGAGCCAGGCCCAAGGCGCAGAGCTCCGCTTGCGCGGTGAGCGCGTTGGCGAAGCACGCGCCTGGGGCCTCGCCCTGCCACGCCGCGATCAATACGCTCGGTTCCAGGGCGGGCGGCGGCGTGAACGGGTGGAGGTAGGAATCGCCGGCGGTAGCGTCGCGCCACCCGTCGAAGCGCGATCCCTGTTTGAACGACGCATCGCAGGTGGTCAGAAACTCCGACTCGGAAATACCGATCGCGGCCAACGTCGCCCGCATCGTTGGCCAGGTCCCCTCGCCGACGCCGACCGTCGCGATATCGGGCGATTCAATGAGCGTGATCGACTTGGCCAACGCCGAACCAGCCGGAAAGCGTGACGCCGCCAGCACTGCGGCGGCGAGCCAGCCGGCCGTTCCACCGCCGATGATGACGATGCGCTGGACGGGGCCGGTTGCCTCGGGATGATCTGGCCGCTTCATCTACCTCGCCTGTCGAGCGCCCGCCAATGGCAAGAGAGCCACCCCGGATCAACGGGGCGACTCTCTGTCACGGATTGAGCGGAAGCAAGCCCACCGCCTTAAAAGCTAAATCGAACGCCCGCAGCGTAGCGAGCATAGCCAGGCGCCGCGAAGAACACCGTCTGGTTGTTGCGCTGGTGACCGCGCCGATCGGCGTTGGTGATGTTGATACCTTCGACGAAAGCCGTCAGCCCCTTGCGGAACTCGTAGCTCGCGCTGGCGTCGAACTGACCATAGGAATTGACGTAGTAGGGATCGAGACCATAGCCAGACAGGAACCCGGCGCGCCAGTTGTAGGCAACGCGCGCCTGCAGACCGCCCTTGTCGTAGAACAGGACTGCATTCGCGCTGTCGCTCGCCCCAGGCACCGCGAATTGTGTGACGGTGTAACGCAGCGCGTTGTTGTACTTGGTGTCGCTCTTGACGATCGTATAATTCAGGATCGCGCCAAACCCCGTGTTCCAGAAACTGTGCTGGACCGCGAATTCGAATCCCTTGAGATGTGCGATCTGGTCACTGTTGCCGGGCTGGCCGACGGTGAAGACCAAGGCCGGATCGCCCGCCGCGCCGCGAATGCCGGGAACCGAACCCGCGACATAGAGGGCTGGAAAGTTTGTCTGAATATAGCCCAAAATCTGCTGGAAGCTCGCATTCGGTCCTAAGGCCGCTCGGGCAGCATTGAAAGCTGCGCCTTGGCCGGGATTGGTCAGGCCGAATTGCTGACTCTGCGTCGTTGTGGTCCCGATGAATTGACTTACCGTCTTGTGGAAGAAGCCGATCGAGACATAGCTTTCGCGGCCATAATACCATTCGGCCGACAGATCGATGTTCTTCGATTTGTAGGGAAGCAATCCCGGGTTGCCGCTGGCGCCGGTGCTGCCGCCGTTGGGGCGGGCGGGCGAGTTGACCGTTAGGCCGCCCTGCAAGCTGCCATAATCGGCGCGCGTGATGGTGTGGCTGTAGGACGCGCGCAACTTGAAATTGCGCATTGGCGATACGTCAAAGTCGAATGCCGGTAACCAGTTCTTGTAGTCGCCCTTCAACGTCGTGAAGTCCGATGTCGTCGCATTGAGGATCGAAATCTCATTGAACGAAACCAACACGGTTCCGGGCGGAACGGGCACCAGGGCCGAGCTTACAATCTTCGTCCGCTCATAGCGCAATCCGAGCCGCAGATGCGACGGATTGTTGAACAGGTTGAAGGTGTGGGTCGACTGGATGTAGGGCGCAATCGACTTTTCGCGGATGCGGCGGTCGACCTGATATTTGGCCAGACAAGAACCCGGCACCGCCGAGGCACCGCAGATGTTCAGTCTGCTCTGCAGCAGGTTGATCAACCCGACGGTATTGACCTGGAAATAGTTGGGAATGATCGCCGGGTCGTTCGACCCTTCCATCCCCGCCAGCCGGGCGGGCAGGCCGACGATCGAGTAGAGATCGTCGGGCGTGTCGGCAGCGGACAGGGTGCCGCCCCACGTGTCGTTCTGGATATTGCCGAATGCCGTGCGCACCTTGTTGTCGGTAAAGGTCGCGCCGAAGTCGATGCTCTTGATGAACGAGGTGTCGAAGTCATAGCCGGCCTTGATCGAGGCTTCGTTGATCCGGTCGCTCATGAAGGCATTGCGGAAGGCGTTACCGGCCGGACGGATGTTGGCGGCGTTGATTTCTGATCCCGGATACATCGCGACCGAGATGACCGGTATGTCGTGGGTGAAGTCCACCCTCTGCGACTGAACTCCGAAGATCGCGCTACCGACGGCGATGTTGCTGCCATACGGTGACGTCGGCTTGCTGACTGCGGTCGAGTGATGCGCGTCGAGTTCGATCCGCGCGCCGCCCGAATGCCAGGCGAGATTGCCGCCAAGCGATTTGTTCGTCGAGCGATTTGCCGCGACCGCACCGGTAATCGCCAGATCCTTGCCGGGGCCGAACACCTCCGAGTAAAAATTGGGTCCTGCCGCCGGACCATCGGTCCAGCTGCTGGTGGTGTTGTCGTGATTGAACCACACGCCGATGCTGCTGGTGCGCGAGTC
>NZ_JANMWY010000275.1:0-2015 GCF_031380695.1 Sphingomonas sp.
AGGGCAAAGTCGACGACCCGGTCGAAACGCTCAACGAGTTAACCCTCAAGAGCATCGAGATACTTCAGTTTGAGACGCTGACGAGGGTCACGACATGATTCTGAAAGCCGATGAGATTGCTGCACGATTGGCGGATGCAACTAAAGCGCCGGATCCGCTCGTCATTAAGCCGCAGCCGGATCTCGCCCAGTTACGGAACAGTGGATCCGCGGCCGTTGATCTGCGACTCGGTACATGGCTGGTCACTCTGCGCGAAAGTCGATCAGCGGTACTTGACATCTCGGCAACTGAAACCGATGGACCAGGTGAAAATCGGTTGACGAGGCGATATCACGTCCCATTTGGGCACGGGTTCATTCTTCATCCAAGATGTTTCGTGCTTGGCGGAACGGTGGACGCGGTGCGGCGTTATCCCTTTGCCTTGACCGGCGGATCAATCCTTCCCGATCCGCGAGGTCGCCGGCATCTGACGTAAGTCCTGTACTGCGTTGGGTCGGTTCCCTTCCCCCCCCTTTCGGGAGCCGGCCCGGTGCCGTGGTGCGCTCCCTTGCCGCCACGGCACTTTTCTTTTGAGCCGGGGGCGGTCATGGGGAGCCCGACCCTTCCACGAAAAAGGACTGACCTATGGCCCGCGCCTGGCATCTAACGAGCCGCCCCACCGGCATGCCCACCGCCGACAATTTCGCGTTGAAGGAACTGGCGCAGGCCGAGCTTGGGGACAGAATGGTGCAGGTCAAGAACAGCTATCTGTCGGTCGACCCCTATATGCGCGGGCGGATGAACGACGTGAAATCCTATGTCCCGCCGTTCCAGATCGACGCCCCGATGGAGGGCGGTGCAGTCGGCGAGGTGATCGAGAGCCGCGATCCGGCGTTCGCGGTCGGCGACCAGGTGATGCACATGCTCGGCTGGCGCGACGAAGCGGTGGCGGCGGGCACATCGCTCAACAAGATCCCCGCGCTGGGCGTCGAGCCGCGCGAGTTTCTCGGCATGCTCGGCCTGACCGGGGCGACCGCTTATTTCGGGTTGCTCGAGGCGGCCTCGGCCAAGGCCGGTGACACGCTGTTCGTGTCGGCTGCAGCCGGTGCGGTGGGATCCGCCGTCGTGCAGATCGCCAAGGCCAAGGGCATGACCGTCATCGGATCGGCCGGCGGCGCGGAGAAATGCGACTATGTCCGCTCGCTCGGCGCTGACCAGGTGATCGACTACAAAGCGGGGCCGCTGGTCAAGTCGCTCGGGAAAGCCGCGCCGGACGGGATCGACGTCTATTTCGACAATGTCGGCGGCGACCATCTCGACGCGGCCTTCGCCCATGCGAAGCAGAACGCACGGTTCGCGATCTGCGGGATGATCGACGTCTATAACGCCGCCGAGCCGCAGGCGTTTCGCTATATCATGCGGGTTATCTCCATGCGTATCCGCGTGCAGGGGTTCATCTACACCGACTATCTTCCGAGGATGGGTGAGTTCTATCGCGACATGGGCGGCTGGATCGCGAGCGGGGCGGTCAAGTCACGCGACACGGTGGTCGACGGGCTGGAGCGGACGCCCGAGGCGTTCCTCGGCCTGTTCAGCGGCGCGAATACGGGCAAGATGCTGGTCAAACTGTAGGCGGTTCCCTTCCCGCCTCAGCGGGGGGATCACGCTACAGCGATTGGCATTGCGCCGGGTCGCCGGTGGTCAGTCCCTTGCGCAGCGCGGCCATGCGCTGGGCCGAGCTGCCGTGGGTAAAGCTGTCGGGGACGACCCGGCCCTGGCTCTGCTTTTGCAGCGTATCGTCGCCGATCGCCTGTGCGGCGCGCATGCCTTCCTCGGCATCGCCGGGCTCAAGCCGTAACTGCCCGTTCGCGTCGCGCGCATTGGCTGCCCAGACGCCCGCAAAGCAATCGGCCTGAAGCTCGACCGCGACCTGGATGACATTGCCTTGGGTTTCGCTCGATCGGGCCTGAGCATTGTGCGCCTGGTCGAGGGTGCCCTGCAAATCCTGGATGTGGTGGCCGACTTCGTGCGCGATG
>NZ_JANMWY010000006.1:0-1684 GCF_031380695.1 Sphingomonas sp.
AACAAAGTCTTCGGCACTTATATCGGCAGCTACACCGTCGCTGATCCGGTCGATGTTACGAACGGGGTCGGTACGACCTACGCCAAGGACCTCTCGGTGACCTACACGGTTACCCCGAACTTCCTGTTCTTCACTGCACCGCCGGTCACGCTGGTGCGCACCAAGCGAGTTTATCTCAGCTTCTGATCGTCAGGCGCGGCGGGCGAAAAACGCCGCGATCGCCTGCTTCACTTCGTCGGACGCCAGCCGTTCGGCGAAGTGTTCGTTCTCGACCGTCATCCGCTCGGACACAGCGCCGGTTTGCCCAGACCGGAGCAGCTTCTGAGTCAGCCGCATTGCCTCGGGCGGCTGCGCGAGCAGCGCGCTCGTCACCCGTTCGAGCAGACCGCTCAACTGGCCGGCGGGCGCGACATGGCTCGCCAGCCCCATCCCCAGCGCTTCGTCGGCGCCGAACGGCTCGCCGAGCAGGAGATGCTTCGCGGCGACCCGCCGCCCGGCCATCTGCGGCATCAACAGCGAACTCGCCGCCTCGGGTACCAGCCCCAGGCTGACGAACGGCATGATGAAGCGGCAACCTTTCTCGGCGATGACCAGGTCGCAATGGAACAGCATCGTCGTCCCGATCCCGACTGCATTGCCCTGTACCGCCGCGACGATCGGCACCTCGTTAAGGGCGAGCGCGCGCAACAGACGCCACACCGGAACGTCATCGAGATCGCCCCGCATCTGCTCCTTGAGGAAATCGGCGAGGTCATTGCCGGCGGTAAAGTCGGCGCCTTCGCCGCGAAGGGTGATCAGGCGAGCGCTGTCATCTCCGGCGGCCCCGGCGATCGCATCGGCCAGTGCGGCATACATCGCCACCGTGATCGCGTTGCGACGCTCGGGCCGGGCCAGCGTGATCGACAGCACGCCATTGCCGCGCTCGATCCGGACATGCTCGCTCATTCGCTCTCTCCTCGCGCGAATCGGATGACGCCGCTCGCGCCGCCCGCTATCGCGGCGCAATTCCCGCGAGCCAAGGACCCCCCATGAAATTCTTCGCCGACACTGCCGACATCGGCGAAATTCGCGACCTCGCCGATACCGGCCTGCTCGATGGCGTGACGACCAATCCCTCGCTGATCAAGAAGGCCGGGCGCGACTTCATCGAGACGGTGCGCGAGATCGCGACCATCACCAGTGGCCCGATCTCGGCCGAAGTCGTCGCGCTCGATCATGCCGGCATGATGCGCGAGGCAGAAGTGCTCCGCAAGATCGCCGACAATATCGCGATCAAGGTGCCGCTGACGATGGACGGGCTCAAGACGTGCAAGGCGCTCACTTCGGACGGGACGATGGTCAATGTCACGCTGTGCTTCTCGCCGGCGCAGGCGCTCGTCGCGGCGAAGGCCGGGGCGAGCTTCATTTCGCCGTTCGTCGGACGCCTCGACGATGTCGGAGTCAGCGGCATGGACCTGATCGCCGACATTCGCATGATCTACGACAATTATGATTTCCCGACCGAAATCCTCGTCGCCAGCGTGCGCCACCCGATGCACATCGTCGAGGCGGCCAAGATCGGCGCCGACGTCGTCACCGCGCCGACCAAGGTCATCATGCAATTGTTTAACCATCCCCAGACCGACCTCGGCATCGCCGCCTTCCTCACGGACTGGCAAGCGACCGGGCAGGCGATCGGCTAAGC
>NZ_JANMWY010000017.1:0-2049 GCF_031380695.1 Sphingomonas sp.
CAATGCGCGGTGGTCGATCCGCGGCGCGCGACGACGGTGGGGCTGCCCCCGATCCCTGGTGGCAATGGTAGCCACCGCGTTTTCGATCATGGTGACAGCCGCTCGCGTCGAGACCACCGCCGTGCGCAAGGGCCATTGACGGCCCGATCGGCGCAACCAGAAGCGATAGAAACAGTATGCCCCGCATCGCGATCTCCTTGAGTCGCGTGCGAACTATCTGCCTAAGCTTATGAAAATGCTAGCAGGTCAGCGAACGAGCGTTTCCGCATCTCAGCACCACGGCTCTCTTTGACCCGTCCAGGTACGCGCCAGACCTTCACTGACCAGGCGATCGCCGATGGAGTGGCCATCCCGGATGACGACGCGCAATAGTCGGTCGTTCCGATCGCGGTCGCGTGTGCCCCATTGGCGCAGTTCGAACGGTCCGGCATTGAGCAACACAAGTAGGCGGCGCGTAGCGCGATCACCCAAGGCCTTCTCGGCAGCGCATTGCGGCGTACCTACTTCGGGCGTGTCGATGTCGGCGATCCGAATCTTCTCACCGCTGAGCCAGAAGGTGTCGCCGTCGACGACGCAGTTGTCGCGCGGCCCCGGCGGACAGAGGGTGAGCGCGAGCGCGGATACAAAAATCAGCATTTCTGCCATTCCCCGCACCAATCCGCGATCGCCGTCATCGGCCAACCGTCATAGGTTGGGGGATATCGGCGGCACAACCCTAGCACGGTGCCATCTACCGGGTCGTCGGCGCGATCCCAATACCGGCAGGACTGGCACGCAGGCTTTCCGATCGTCCCCGTGGTATCCGGCGCTAGGCTCATTGCAGGTTCTTCTTTCCGATTTCGAGCTTCAAGGCGCTTGCGCACGTCCCGCCAGACCACCACAACCTTTCGTTTGCCCTACGTGTCTGCCGCGTCAATCTACATCGCGGCGTGTAAGAACGCGCCTCGACCATACTCGCGCTAGATCGCGAGAGCACTAGCCCACCATTCGGCGTCCCCGGTGGGCAAATCTTGGCCGCGTTGACGTCCGTGGGTTCGTTCTGTGCGTACCGTTCCGGTCACCCTGCTCCAAGTGCACTCGTGACACGTTCGTCGAGGTAGTGGGCAACCTTGGCAATCGTTCGATCACGCGGATTACGCCCTGCCCGCAAGTCTTCGACAAAGCGCGGATCGCCGACAACCATGCGCCCAAATCGCGTCGGCGCTACGCCGGTCGCGGCCAAATGATGCTCGATCCTGTTCAAGAGCTCCGATTGCATCACCAACGACTCGCGAATCACCTTGCGTTCCTGCTATGTTCCTATTAGGAAGATTTCACAGTGTCTAGGATATTTCCTATGAGTCGAACCTCGGAGCCGAAATGAGCGAGCAGGTACGCTTCGAACTCGAACGGCTGATCCGCGAGCAACGCGTCGACTACTCGGGGCTGTCACGGCTGCTCGGCCGCAATGCGGCATACATCCAGCAGTTCATCAAGCGGGGCAGTCCGAGAGAACTCGACCCGAAAGATCGCCGCGTTCTGGCGCAATTCTTCGGGGTCGAGGAGGAGTTGCTTGGCGGCCCCCCGCGCACCAGGGGCATCGGTGGGCTCGTCGAAATCCCCTTGCTCGATGTCCGCGCCTCGGCGGGGCATGGAGCGATGACCGAACTCGAGGCGCGGCACGCGCGGTTCGGGTTCGACGAGAAATGGCTCAAGCAGCTGACCGCGAGCCGCCCGGCCAGCCTCTCGGTGATCCGGGTCGAAGGCGATTCGATGGAACCGACGCTGTCCGACGGCGACGAGGTGATGGTCGATCTTTCGGACACCGGACAGCGATTGCGCGACGGGATATACGTGATCCGCAGCGACGATGCGCTGGTGGTCAAGCGGGTCGCGCTGGGACCGCAGGGGCGCCAAATTTCGATAGTGAGCGACAACCAGGCCTATCCCAGCTGGCACGATGTCGATCGTCGCTCGATTCATATCATCGGGCGAGTGCTGTGGTTCGGGCGCAAGGTGCAGTGACGACACAGCACGGCTGTGCGACTGCCACCGCGGCCGATTGAGACT
>NZ_JANMWY010000028.1:0-2745 GCF_031380695.1 Sphingomonas sp.
GCAGCGGCGACGACCTTGCCCCCGGCGGCCTCGATCGCCACAATTGCTTCCTTCGACGACAGTCCGGTGGTGACGACGTCCTCGACCATCAGCACGCGCGCGCCGGGATCAAGGGCGAAGCCGCGGCGCAGGCCGAACACCCCGTCGGGCCGCTCGACGAACATCGCCGGCCGGCCTAGCGCGCGGCCCATCTCATGGCCGATGATGACCCCGCCCATCGCCGGGGAGACGACCGCGTCGATTCCGACGTCGGGCAGCCTGGCGGCGAGGGCGCGAGCGAGGCGCTCGGCGCGGGCCGGGTGCATCAGGACTCGCGCGCATTGCAGGTAGCGCGGGCTGCGCAGGCCCGAGGACAGGATGAAATGGCCTTCGAGCAGCGCTCCGGCGGCGCGGAATTCGGCCAATATCTCGTCGTCGGTCATGCAGGTCTCGCGTTTCGTCGGGCTTGCCAGCGCCATACGGCCCGTCGGGCGGGGCTTCAACCGCTCGCTGCATCGCGGAAAAAGTGGCTGGATCAAGTGCGCGGGCCGGTCTAAGGGGCCGCCACGAGACTGGTGATTTCACTGATGGCCCGTCGCCACTGCGCGGGCCGATGCCACGCCGGAGTGAAGATGAAGACTTTTGGGATCGCAATTGCACTGGCAGTGGCCGGACTTTCATCCGCAGCCCTACTAACCCCCGCCTCAGCCCAGGTGCCTGCGGCAGTCCAGCCATCCGCCGCAAGTGTCGCGCCAGCGACGGCAACAACTGCCGCGCCCGCCGATCCGCATTCCGGACACATAATGGCCGGCCCAGAGGCAAATTCAGCTGTGCCAGCGATGGTCATGCCCGAAGCCGGCATCGGCCAGCCCGATGGCCGCTATGGCCTGCAGGACCAGGTGACGCCGATCGGGCGCGAGGCGGCCCATTTCCACGATTATTGGCTGGTAACGCTGTGCGTGGTGATGAGCATCTTCGTGCTCATCCTGCTCGGCTATGCGATGTTCAAGTTTCGCCGCGGCGCTAACCCGGTGGCGTCGCGCAATTCGCACAATACCGTGCTGGAAGTGGTCTGGACCCTGGTCCCGGTGCTGGTGCTGGTGGCGATCGCGATCCCGTCGATCAAGCTGCTCAGCCACCAATATTCGCCGCCCAAGGCCGATCTGACGATCAAGGTCATCGGCAACCAATGGTATTGGACCTACAGCTATCCCGACAATGGCGGGTTCGAGATCGTGTCCAATATGCTCAAGGAGCGGAAGGACGTGAAGCCGGGTGAACGGTTCCGCACCACCGCCGACGGCCCGCCGCTGCTGGCAGTCGACGAGCGGATCGTGATCCCGGTCAACAAGGTGGTGAAGTTCATCATTACTTCGAACGACGTCATCCACAGCTTCGCCGTCCCGGCCTTCTGGACAAAGATGGACGCGGTCCCGGGGCGGGTGAACGAGACCTGGGTCAAGGTCGACCGGCCGGGCGTCTATTTCGGCCAGTGCAGCGAGCTGTGCGGCGCGCGCCACGGCTTCATGCCGATCGCGGTCGAGGTCGTGTCGGACGCAGACTATGCCAAATGGATCGCGGCGAAGGGCGGCACGCTTCCCGGCGCCAAACCCGCCACCGGCCCCGATGCGACCGCCGTGTCACCGCTGTCGCCGGGCGGCAACCCCGCCGCCGCGCCGCCGGTGACGACCGCCGCAGCTCCCGCCTCTCCCGCGTCCGTTCCGGTCGCGACCAGCACCAAGTCGTAGGTTATTGTCATGAGCACGATCGCACCGACCATCGACGGCACCGCCCTCCCGCTGAAGGCACACGAGGCCCATGACGAGCATCACCACGATGTCGACCACAAGCCGGCGTTCTTCGCCCGCTGGTTCATGTCGACCAACCACAAGGACATCGGTACCCTCTATTTGATTTTTGCGATCATTGCCGGCGTCATCGGCGGCGGCATTTCGGGGATCATGCGGGCCGAGTTGATGCACCCGGGGATCCAGGTGCTGAGCCACGCTTGGCCGCTCGGCGCGGGCGGGGTCGCGACCTATGACGAGATGCTTCATCACTGGAACGTGCTGATCACCGCCCACGGGCTGATCATGGTGTTCTTCATGGTCATGCCGGCGATGATCGGCGGGTTCGGCAACTGGTTCGTGCCACTGATGATCGGCGCGCCGGACATGGCCTTCCCGCGGATGAACAACATCAGCTTCTGGCTGCTCGTCCCGGCGTTCATCCTGCTGCTCGGCTCGTCGTTCGTGTCGGGCGGGAGCGGGCTCGGCGCGGGTACCGGCTGGACCATCTACGCCCCGTTGAGCACGTCCGGATCGGTCGGGCCATCGGTCGACATGGCGATCTTCGCGCTCCATCTTGCGGGCGCCAGCTCGATCCTGGGCGCGATCAACTTCATCACCACCATCTTCAACATGCGCGCGCCGGGGATGACCCTGCACAAGATGCCGCTGTTCGTATGGTCGGTGCTGGTTACCGCCTTCCTGCTGCTGCTGGCGCTGCCGGTGCTGGCCGGGGCGATCACGATGCTGCTGACCGACCGCAATTTCGGTACGGCCTTCTTCGACGCCAGCGGCGGCGGCAACCCGATCCTGTTCGAGCATCTGTTCTGGTTCTTCGGCCACCCCGAGGTTTACATCATGATCCTGCCCGGCTTCGGCATGGTCAGCCAGATCATCGCGACGTTCAGCCGCAAGCCGGTGTTTGGCTATCTCGGCATGGCCTATGCCATGGTCGCGATCGGCGTGGTCGGGTTCATCG
>NZ_JANMWY010000029.1:0-21411 GCF_031380695.1 Sphingomonas sp.
CGATCGGCACCTGCGGCGCGCCGACGTCCGACTGGGACAAGCTGTGCTCGGTCGAGCAGGTCGACTATATCGCGCGCCAGGGCCGGGCGCCGTTCGGGGTCGAGCTGCGCACGGTCGACGAAGCGGGCCATGTTCTACCCCGCGACGGGGTACAGTCGGGCGCGCTGCAGGTACGCGGGCCGTGGGTCATCCGCCGCTATTTCCGTGAAACGGCCGATGCCGCCGCCGCCGACAACTGGTTCGACACTGGCGACGTCGCGTTGCTCCATCCCGACGGCACGATGCAGATCACCGACCGCGCCAAGGACGTCATCAAGTCCGGCGGCGAGTGGATCAGCTCGATCGAGCTGGAGAATGCGGCGATCGGGCTGCCCGGTGTGGCCGAGGCGGCCGCGATCGGCATCGCCCATCCCAAGTGGGACGAACGGCCGTTGCTGTGCGTCGTGCGGAGCATCGATAGCGTAGTCACCGCCACGGAAATCCACGCTCATTTGTCCAGCCGCGTCGCCAAATGGTGGCTGCCCGACGCGATCGAGTTCGTCGACGAACTGCCCCACACGGCCACCGGCAAGCTGAGCAAGAAGACATTGCGCGAGCAGTTTGCAGGGTATCGGTTTGCCGGAGCTGCGGAAATGGTCGGGCGAAACTAGCGCGCTATCCGCGCAACGCGCTGGATTCCCGCCGCTCCCTCGGCTAGTCGCGCTTCCAAATCCCACCAGTGCAAGGACCCGCGCCCCGATGGCCGCCCAATATAGCTATGTGATGAAGGGTCTGTCGAAGACCTTCCCCGGCGCGCCCAAGCCGGTGCTGAGCAATATCAGCCTGCAATTCTATCCCGACGCCAAGATCGGTATTGTCGGTCCCAACGGCACCGGCAAGTCGACGCTGATGAAGATCATGGCCGGGCGCGATACCGAATTCACCGGCGAGGCGTGGGCGGGCGAGTACATCACGGTCGGTTATCTCGAGCAGGAGCCCGAGCTCGACGCGACCAAGACCGTCATGGAAAATGTCCGCGAGGGCGTGAAGGACGTCGCCGACATGATGGACCGCTTCAACGCCATTTCGGCGCTGATGGGCGATCCGCCGGAGGACGCCGACTTCGATGCGTTGATGACTGAGATGGGCGAGCTGCAGGAGAAGATCGACGCGGTCGACGGGTGGACACTCGACAATCAGCTCGAGATCGCGATGGACGCGCTGCGCTGCCCGCCGGGCGACGCCGCCGTCACCAACCTGTCGGGCGGCGAGAAGCGCCGCGTCGCGCTGACCAAGCTGCTGCTGCAGAAGCCCGGCATCCTGCTGCTCGACGAACCGACCAACCACCTCGACGCCGAGAGCGTCCAGTGGCTCGAAAAGCATCTCGTCGATTATCCGGGCAACGTCATCCTCGTCACCCACGACCGCTATTTCCTCGACAATGTCGTCAACTGGATCCTCGAACTCGATCGCGGGAAATACTTCGTCTACGAGGGCAACTACTCGACCTACCTCGATAAGAAGGCCAAGCGGCTGTCGCAGGAAAGCCGCGAGGACGAGGGTCGCCAGAAGGCGATCACCCAGGAACTCGAATGGATCCGGCAGAGCCCCAAGGCGCGCCAGACTAAGTCCAAGGCCCGCATTAAGGCGTTCGACGCGCTGGTCGAGGCGAGCGAGAAGCGGGTCATCGGCAAGGCCCAGATCGTCATCCAGACCCCGACTCGGCTCGGCGGCAATGTCATCGACGCGGTCAACCTGACCAAGGGCTATGGCGACAAATTGCTGTTCGACGACCTGTCGTTCACCTTGCCGCCGGGCGGGATCGTCGGCGTGATCGGTCCCAACGGCGCTGGCAAGTCGACCCTGTTCAAACTGATCACCGGCCAGGAAACGCCCGACGACGGCGCGGTCAAGATCGGTGAAACGGTGCGGTTGGGGTTCGTCGACCAGAGCCGCGACGATCTCGACGCGAACAAGAATGTCTGGGAGGAAATCTCGGGCGGGGCCGAGCTGATGACCATCGGCAAACAGGAGCTGCAAACCCGCGCCTATGTCGGCGCGTTCAATTTCAAGGGCGTCGACCAGCAAAAGAAGGTCGGGCAGCTGTCGGGCGGCGAGCGCAACAGGGTGCATCTGGCCAAGATGCTGAAGGAGGGCGGCAACGTCCTGCTGCTTGACGAGCCGACCAACGACCTCGACGTCGAGACGCTGCGCGCGCTGGAGGAGGCGCTCGAGAATTTCGCCGGGTGCGCCGTCGTCATCAGCCACGACCGCTTCTTCCTCGACCGCCTGGCAACCCACATCCTGGCGTTCGAAGGCGACAGCCATGTCGAATGGTTCGAGGGCAATTTCGAAGCCTATGAAGAAGACAAGCGCCGCCGCATGGGCCCGGAGGCTGACCGCCCGCACCGGATGACGTACAAGAAATTGACGCGGTAAGGGGAGAACACCCCAATTGTCATCCCGGGCCTGACCCGGGACCCACTTTTCGTCTGCCCGCAACAATCACCAACTTGATGCGGTTGTGCATCAACTTGGCACGCGTTCCGGCTTTCTCCCGGGCCGTCCTAAACCGAAACGGCGCTAGGCGCGATAGCCGTCGGCCTCCGGCCGACGCCGTCGCAGCACGCCATCGACGCTCCACGCCCCGCTACCGGTCGCTAGCAGCAACAGAAAGATGAAGCAGAACAGGATCGCCGCTTCGCCGCCGTTGAGCACTGGATAGGGTGCCTTGGGCGAGTGCACCGTCCAATAGGCGATGGCCATTTCCCCGGCGAGGAGGAATGCCACTGGCCGCGTGAAGAGGCCGACGAGCAGCAACAGACTGCCGATCAACTCAATCCATCCGGCGACCCAAAGTAGCGACCACATCGAGGGTCCGCTGCCGGCGGTCTCGGGGAAAAAAAGAATTTTGCTGGTGCCATGCTCAAGAAACAGCAGCGCCGTGACGATCCGCAGAGCACCGACCGCCCAGGGCGTCCAGCGCCCGTCATTCTCGACCAGTTCATCGATCATTTTCAACCTCCCCATTCGGCAGAGCGCGCCTCGCGCGGTTCCTTTGATCCGCAGAGCCCCTCCAGCGAGTCGCCAAGAGGCTCGTCCGGTCCCGGCAGCGGAGCCGATGCCGCTAGGACTGGTCGAGTACAGGTTTCGACCTGTCACCGCCGATCGTCAACCTTGATCTTTGCCTGTCGCGACTAAGTTGATCGACGGCGGAAGCTCGCTACAGCCGCACGTCCGCCTTGTGATCCTTCGAATGTTCCTTGCCGGGGTCGACATTGAACAGTGCTTTCAGAGCTGCGGCCTTCAGTGTCGAACCCTTTTCGGCTTCCCAGATCGTCGCGTGACCGGTCTCGAATTTAAGCAGCTGTAGGTCGGGATCGTCCTTACCGTCCTTGTACCAGGCGGCGACGAATGGGTTCCACAGCCGCTCGATAACCGCCCGGTCGTGCGACGGGACGAGCGATCCGTGGACGTGGGCAAACAGGCCGTGGTCCTTGGCGGCAAACGTTGCCACCGCCCGACTAGCCGACCTCACCGCCTGGCCGACGCCATCGCTCTTGGAGGCGAAGAAATAGATCGGTCCGCCATAGTCTTTGTCGCCGTCCTCGGGCACGTCGACCTGAGCGGTCATTGGCCGGGTCTGGGCGTCCTCGACGTCTTCCAGACCGAGCATCATGAACGGGCTGTCGTCGACCGCTTTCCAGAACAGCTTGCGCAGGCGGGTATCGTTGTCGTCATCATTGCCGAACATCATGCGATTTCCTTTAATGGGATTGCCGTCACAACACTCGGAATAGATTGGCGTTCCTGCTCAGCGCAGCCGCTTTACGGCAAGACGCCCATCGCTGCCGGTCTTGACCTCGAAATTGGGCACGGCGGTGATCAGGTCGCTGAGGCGGGAGAAGCCGTAGTTGCGGACCGCAAAGCTCGACACTGCGGTGGCGCGCTGACCGACTTCGGACAGGGAGGCGAAGCCCTCCTCGTCGCGCTTTGACGCCTTGTATGCGGCGCTCAGGATCTTGAGTAGCTCGGCGTCGATCGTTCGCTGGCCTTCGTGCGGGGTCGGAGCCTCGAGCGCCTCGGGCTCGTTCGCGGCGAGCGCAGCGACGTCGAAGAAACGTGTGCAGGCCTGCTGGAAGCTGACCGGGGTCTTGGTCGTCCCAAAGCCGTAGCAGGGCAGCCCGTCCTCGCGAATCCGCTGGGCGAGGGGCAGGAAGTCGCTGTCACTCGACATGATCCCGAACCCGTCGACATGGCCGCGATAGAGCAGGTCCATCGCGTCGATCACCATGCGCATGTCGGTCGCGCTCTTGCCCTTGACGATGTCGAATTGCTGCATCGGCACGATCGAGTGAAGCCCGGTCAGCGTCCCCCAGCTCTTAAGGCTCGATTTCGCCCAGTTACCATAGGCGCGGCGAATGTTGATCGTTCCCAGTTCGCCCAGCACCAGCAACACCTCGTCGAGATGGTCGGGCGAAGCATTATCGGCGTCAATGAGCAGGGCGATATTGTGACTCGGCTCGGCGCTGGCGCTGCGGTCGTTCATCGTGCGTCTCCGTTTTCAGGCTCATACCGCGTCGGCGGCGGAACGAAATGACCCATCCGGGCGCTTTTGTAGCATCAAGACGATATTCGAGAGGAACGGACATGAGAAAGATCGTAATCGGCGCGGCCCTGCTTAGCAGCTTATCCCTGTCGGCGTGCGCCACCAACGGCTATGACCAGGGCTATAACAATGGCGGCTACAATAATGGTGGCCAGTCCCAGGCCGGGCGCGCCGTCACGGGCGCTGCGGTTGGCGCGGTTGCCGGCGGCGTGCTCGGCGCGGTCATTCCGGGTGTGAGCGTCGGGGCCGGCGCGATTGCCGGTGCAGTCGCCGGCGGCGTCATCGGCGCGGTGTCGGGCGGGCACCAATGGTATCGCGATACGCGCGGCTATTGCTACTATGTCGATCGCAATGGCCAGCCGGTATATGATTACAACACCCGCTGTTAGTCTGTAATCCTCAGACGGGGTCGAAGATTCCCTTAGCCTCGTCGAGCAGGAATAGCTGACCTTTGAAAATCGAGAAATGGCAGCCGTGGAGCGTGAGCTTCCCGGCTGCTTCTCGTTCGGCAACGAACGGGAAACTGCGCAAATTGGCCAGACTCTGACAAATGCCGGCCTCCTCCAACAGCAGTGCGGCGTCGGATCCTTTGCCATGCTCGGCGGCAATGAGCGTCCGCGGACCTTCCAGCAGGTCCATCCATCCGGCGATAAATCCGCCTTCACCGTGCGCCGCATCGGCGAACCGCCCGGTCAGCGAGGCCTCGATGCCGCCGCAGCGCTCATGCCCCATGACGATGATTTCGGGGATTTCGAGCTGGGTGATGGCAAATTCGAGCGCCGCCGATACACCATGGCGGCCGCCGCCCGGCTCGAACGGTGGGACGAGATTGGCGACATTGCGGACCACGAAAATCTCGCCCGGATTGGTGTCGAAGATGGTTGCCGGATCGGCGCGGCTGTCGCAGCAGGCGATGATCACCGCGACCGGCGACTGGCCTTCCGCCAGCTCCCGCCAGCGCGCGCCCTGGCCGGCATATTGGTCGCTGCGGAAGCGGTGATAGCCGTCGAGCAAATGTCCGAATTGATCCATCACTATCCTCCGCTTCCGTCGTGGCGACTAGCCATCGGACGTGGGGGTGGCAAGCGGGCGCGCGAGCGACTATCTGGCCAATTATGAACGCCCCCGTGCCCATCGTCCCGGCGACGCCACGCCAGCGTAAGCCCGACTGGATAAGGGTCAAGGCCCCGACCAGCGAAGGCTATGCCCAGACCCGCAAGCTGATGCGCGACCTCAAGCTCAATACGGTGTGCGAGGAGGCAGCTTGCCCCAACATCGGCGAATGCTGGACCAAGAAGCACGCGACGGTGATGATCCTGGGCGACACCTGCACGCGGGCCTGCGCTTTCTGCAACGTCAAGACGGGGATGCCGCGCGCGGTCGACCGCCAAGAGCCGCAGCATACGGCGGACGCGGCCGCGGCGCTGGGGCTGGAGCATATCGTCGTGACGTCAGTCGATCGTGACGACCTGCCCGACGGCGGGGCGAGCCAGTTCGTCAAGGTGATCGAGGCGCTGCGCCGGACGACGCCCACGACGACGATCGAGATTCTTACGCCCGATTTCCGCAACAAGCATGAGCGGGCAGTCGAGGCGATCGTGGCGGCGCGGCCCGACGTGTATAACCATAATCTCGAAACGGTGCCGCGGCTCTATCCGACGATCCGCCCCGGCGCTCGCTATTATGCTTCGCTGCGGCTGCTCGAGACGGTCAAGCGCCTCGACCCATCGATCTTCACCAAGTCGGGCGTGATGGTCGGGCTCGGCGAGCAGCGGCTCGAAGTGCATCAGGTGATGGACGACATGCGTTCGGCCGGGATCGATTTCCTGACGATGGGCCAATATCTCCAGCCGACGCCGCGCCACGCGACGGTCGAGGAGTTCGTCACGCCCGATGCGTTCAAGGCCTATGCTTCGATCGCGCGGGCGAAGGGCTTCCTGCTGGTCGCGGCGTCGCCGTTGACCCGGTCGAGCTATCACGCCGGCGACGATTTCGCGAAGATGCGCGATGCGCGGCAGGCACAACTGGCGCGAGCAGGGGTCGGCGCAGGAGCAGGAGCGACGGGCGGCTAATGCCTCGCCACAGCGAGACCAAGCATCTGCCCTACACGCCCGAGCAGCTCTACACGCTGGTCGCAGACGTCAAGCGCTATGCCGAGTTCCTGCCGTGGGTGGTTGCGGTGCGCGTGCGCTCGTCGAGCGAGACGGAAACGATCGCCGACCTCGTCGTCGGGTTCGCGGCGTTCAAGGAGCGTTTCACCAGCCGGGTGACGAAGCAGGCACCGGGGCGAATCGTGGTTGACTATATCGAGGGTCCGCTCAAATATCTCGTCAACGAGTGGAAGTTCACGCCGACGGCGGACGGCGGCACCGAGCTGTTCTTCTGCGTCGACTTCGCGTTCAAATCGCGGTTGTTCGAAAGTCTGGCGGGCAAGATGTTTGACCGCGCCCTGCGGCGGATGACCGGGGCGTTCGAGGAACGTGCCGCAATCCTTTATGGAAGCAATAGCTCCAGCGCGCAAAGCGCCGCCTGAAGCCGCACCCCGCTGCGATCCTCATTCTCGAACAGGCGGCTGTCGGTCACGATATCGTCGGTACTGCCCCCGCGCAGCGCCTTGGCGAAGACGACGGTCCCGACCGGCTTGCCCGGCACGGCCCCGCCCGGGCCGGCGATGCCGGTGATCGACACGGCGACGTCGGCGGTCGAATTTGCGAGTGCTCCGCGCGCCATCGCCCAGGCGGTCGCGATGCTGACTGCGCCGAAGGTGTCGAGCACTTCGTTTGACACGCCGAGCTCGGCGGTTTTCGCTCTGTTCGAATAGGTTACCCAGCCTCCTTCGAATACGTCCGAGGAACCGGCAATTTCGGTAAGCGCCGCCGCGACCAGCCCGCCGGTGCAGCTTTCCGCCACCGCGACACGCCGCCCGGTGGCAGCATTTTCCTCGATCACTCGCCGGGCGAGGTCGACCAGCGAGTCGTGAAGGATCGATGTCATCGCAGCGGCGTAGCAGATCAGACGGGCAGCCGCACCGTCGCTGCCGCCTGCGCCGCAATACCCTCGCCGCGCCCGGTGAAGCCAAGCTTTTCGGTGGTCGTCGCCTTGATACTGACGGCAGTGTCGGGGAGGCCGAGAATGCGGGCGACGCCTGCGCGGATGGCGGCGCGGTGAGGGCCGATTTTGGGCTCTTCGCAGATTATCGTGCAATCGACATGGTCGATGATGCCGCCGCGTTCGGCGATCAGGCGGGCGGCATGGGCCAGGAACTGGCCCGACGCGGCGCCCTTCCATTGCGGATCCGACGGCGGGAAATGCTCGCCGATATCGCCCAGCGCGGCCGCGCCGAGCAGGGCGTCGGTGAGGGCGTGGAGGACGACGTCGGCGTCGCTGTGCCCGGCCAGCCCGCGGTAATGATCGATCGCGACTCCGCCCATCATGATCGGGCCGGGGCCGCCGAATTTGTGCACATCGAAGCCCACGCCGGTGCGGCTGATGAGGCGGGTGGCGAGGTGCGCCTCGGCTTCGGCGAAATCGGCGGGCGTCGTGAGCTTGTCGAGCATTCGATCTCCTTCGACCGCGGCGACTTTCAAGCCGGCGGCGACCATGACCGAACTCTCGTCGGTCGCGAGGCGCTTGCCCGCTTCCTCGATCGCATAGAGCAGATCCTCGCGATGGAACGCCTGCGGGGTCTGGATGCGGAGCAGGCGCTTGCGCTCGACCGGGTCGCCAATCAGCGTGTCGCCCTGGGCCAGCGTGTCCGCCACCGCCAGCACCGGCACTGCGCCATGATACTTGTCGAGCGCGTCGAGCAGGCGGTCGATGACTTGGGGCGGGCAGAAGGGGCGGGCGGCGTCGTGGACGAGGACGATATCGCTGGCGATCGCGGCGAGGCCGTTAGCGACACTCTCGGCGCGCTCCGCTCCGCCGATGATGAGCGAGCCGACGTCTGTACCGGCAAGAGCTGCGTCAGCCAACGCTTCCTGTCCCGCGCCGATGACTACCCGCACGTCGTCGATCCGGGGATGCGACGCCATGGCGTCGACCGCCCAGCGCAGGACGGACTTGCCGCCGATCGCGCGATATTGCTTGGGCACATCTCCGCCCATGCGGCTGCTGGAGCCGGCGGCGACGATCAGGGCGGTGACGCTCATGCCCGCGCCTTGCCCGCCCGCGCCCCCTCCTGTAAAGGCGCGGCTTCCCATGCAGCACGCCCTATCCCTTGGCCCAATCTCGATCGGCCCGCTTCGCCTCGACGTGCCCGTCATCCTGGCGCCGATGACCGGCGTGACCGACTTGCCGTTCCGCAAGATGGTCAAGCGCTATGGCGCGGGGCTGACGGTGAGCGAGATGGTGGCGTCGGCGGCGATGATCCGCGAGACGCGCCAGTCCCTGCAAAAGACCGAATGGGACCCGAGCGAGGAGCCGGTGTCGCTTCAGCTGGCGGGTTGTTCCCCGGTTGAAATGGCCGAGGCGGCGAAGCTCAACGAGCAGCGCGGCGCGGCGATCATCGACATCAACATGGGCTGCCCGGTCAAGAAGGTCGTCAACGGCGACGCCGGATCGGCGCTGATGCGCGACCTGCCGCTGGCCAGCGCGATTATCGCGGCGACGGTGAAGGCGGTGCGCGTGCCGGTGACGCTGAAGATGCGGATGGGGTGGGACCATCATTCGTTGAACGCGCCCGAACTGGCGCGGATCGCCGAGGATCTCGGGATCAAGATGATTACCGTCCACGGTCGAACGCGCTGCCAGATGTACAAGGGCGAGGCCGACTGGGCGTTCGTGCGGCAGGTCAAGGACGCGACCAGCCTGCCGGTAATCGTCAACGGCGACATCTGCTCGATCGAGGATGCGCGGACGGCACTGGCGCAGTCGGGTGCGGACGGGGTGATGATCGGGCGCGGCGCTTATGGTCGGCCGTGGTTGCTCGGCCAGGTGATGAGCGACCTTGCGTCAGGCGGGGCGCGGCCGACGCCGGGGCTCGACGAGCAACTGGCGATCATCCTCGAGCAATATGAGGCGATGCTGTCCCTCTATGGGGCCGACGCGGGGGTCAAGATTGCGCGCAAGCACCTCGGCTGGTACACCAAGGGGCTGACCGGATCGGCCGAGTTCCGCAACCGGGTCAACACGATCGACGACCGGCGTGTCGTGATGGCGATGCTGCGGGAATTTTATGCGCCGTTTCTGCAGCAGGCGGCCGCGTAAGTTAATTTTCGCACACTGTGTTTTTCGGGCAACGCAGCCGTGCTAGGCTGGCGATGATGGACGCCCGCGCCGCCGATTCCGACCTGGACGCCGTATCCCGCTCGCCGGGCGCGCGCTGGCTGGCGCGTGAGCGCGAGAGCGGCCGCTTCTATCGGATTGCGATCCTCGGCTGCGCGCTGTTGCTGGCGGTCACGCTGCTGGTGACGACGATGTTGCTGCAGCGCGAGGCAGAGCCCGGGACGCTGACGTCACCGCCGCTGATCGCTCTGCTGCTGATCGCCAATCTGCTGCCCGCGATCGGCGTGATGGTGCTGGTCGCGCGCGGCGCGGCGCGGCGTCAGGCGGAGGCGAGAGGCGTCGGCACCGGGCAACTCCATACGCGGCTCGTGGCGCTGTTCTCGGTCGTCGCCGCCGTGCCGACCGTAGTTGTCGCGATCTTCGCTTCGATCCTGCTGCAGAGCGGGCTGGAATTCTGGTTCTCGAACCGGGCGCGGACGATGCTGGAGAATACGGTGGCGGTCGCGCGCGGTGGTTATGATCGCGAGCTCAGCCGGGTGGCCAACGAAACGCAGACAATGAGCGGCGATCTGACCGGCTACCTCAAGGTCGCGGCGATCGACGATCCGCGCTTCGCCGATGCCTATGGCCGGATCCAGGTGTTGCGTCGCAACCTGTCGGAATCGATCATCTTTTCGGTCGGTGGCGATGGCCATTTGCGGACTCTCGCGCTGGTCAATCCCTATGATCGCAATCTCGAGAAGCTGATCACGCCGGAGAAGATCGCGGCGCTGGCCAAGCAGCAGGTGGTCGAGGTCAGTTCGCCCGATCGCATCGGCGTGCTGGTGCGGCTGCCGGCGGCGGCGAACACCTATCTCTATGCGGCGCGTGTGTTCGAGCCCGAGTTCACCGACCAGATCAAGCGCTCCAACGCGATCCTCAGCGATTATCACGCGCTGCTCGCCCGATCGCGCGCCAACCAGCTGAAGTTCAACATCGCGCTGTACCTCGGCGCGCTGCTGATCGTCGGGCTGGCGATCATCGCCGCACTCAAGCTGGCCGATCGGCTGGTTCAGCCGGTCGCGGCGCTGGTCGATGCGGCGGGCAGGATCGAGGAGGGCGATTTTGCCGTGCGCGTGCCGGTGCAGGGGCCGGACGACGAGATTTCGACGCTCGGCGCGGCGTTCAACCGCATGACCGGGCGGCTGGAGGAGCAGACCGGCGCGCTGATGGCCGCCAACAGCCAGCTCGACACCCGCCGCGCGTTCATCGAGGCGGTGCTGTCGAGCGTCACGGCGGGCGTCATCACACTCAACGCGGCCAACACGATCGTCCTCACCAACCGCTCCGCCCACGCCCTGCTTCAGCCCGGGGAAGGGGGCTTGGAACAGCGCCCGCTGAGCGAAGTGTCGCCCGAACTGGCCGAATTCATGGCCGGGGAAGCAAGCGCCGCTAATGTGCTGGTCACGGCCGGTGGCGGGCAGCGCACGTTGGCCGTCAACCGCGTCCGCTACGGCCAGAGCATGGTCCTGACCTTCGACGATATCACCGACCAATTGTCCGACCAGCGGCGGGCGGCGTGGTCCGACATTGCCCGGCGGATCGCGCATGAGATCAAGAATCCGCTGACCCCGATCTCGCTGGCGGCCGAGCGGCTCCAGCGTCGCTATGGCGGGCAGATCACCACCGATCGCGAAACGTTCGACCGGCTGACCGACACGATCGTCCGCCAGGTCGGCGACCTGCGCAAGATGGTCGACGAATTCTCCAGCTTCGCGCGCATGCCCAAGCCAGTATTTCGTGACGAGAATATCCACAAGATCGCGCGCAACGCACTGTTCCTGCACGAAGTTGCGCACCCCGGCGTGCAGTTCAGCGTCGACCCGCCCGAGGGCGATATCCGCATGGTGTGCGACCGCCGCCAGATCGACCAGGCGCTCAGCAATGTGGTCAAAAATGGGGTCGAGGCAATCGAGGCGCGGCGCCAGCGCGACGGCGACAGTGTCGACGGCGATCAGATTGCGGTGCGTATTGCACGCGTCGGCGAGCAATTGGTGATCGACGTCACCGACACCGGCACCGGCCTACCCGAGGACCGCGAGCGCCTGACTGAACCCTATATGACGACGCGCGTCCGTGGCACCGGTCTCGGCCTCGCCATCGTCAAGAAGATCGTCGAGGAACATCTTGGCGAAATTGCCTTTCTCGACCGCAAGGGTGGAGGAACGCATGTCCGCATCGCGTTCGAGGCCGACCAGCTGGCGGCATTGAAGGCGAGCGACGAGGACAAGCCGAAATCATCGGATGAGGAACCTGCCTGATGGCCCTTGAAATACTCGTGGTCGACGATGAGGCCGATATCCGCGAACTCGTTGCGGGGGTGCTCGAAGACGAAGGCTATACCGTCCGCACCGCCGCCGACAGCAGCGGCGCGTTGGAAGCGATCGAGGAACGGCGGCCGTCGCTGGTACTGCTCGACGTATGGCTGCAGGGCTCACGGCTCGACGGGCTGCAGATATTGGAGCAGGTCAAGCGGCGCGACCCGACCCTGCCGGTGATCATGATCTCGGGCCACGGCAATCTCGACACCGCCGTCGCCGCCGTGCGCGAAGGCGCGCTCGACTTCATCGAGAAGCCCTTCGAGGCGAGCCGCCTGCTCCATCTGGTCAGCCGGGCGACCGAGACCGAGCGGCTGAAGCGCGAGAATGTCAGCCTGCGCGAGCGGGTCGGGCCCGATGATCAGCTCAACGGATCGTCAGTCGCGATCAATAGCGTGCGCGCGACGTTGAAGCGGGTCGCGCCGACCGGCAGCCGGGTGATGATCACCGGCCCGGCCGGCGTCGGCAAGGAGATCGCCGCCCGTACGATCCACATGTGGAGCCCGCGCGCTGCCGCCCCGTTCACCATCCTGTCGGCAGCAACGATGAGCCCCGACCGGATCGAGGAGGAATTGTTCGGCACCGAGCAGCTCGGCGTGGCCCGGCCCGGCCTGCTCGAACAGGCCCATGGCGGGACGCTCTTCCTCGACGAAATCGCCGACATGCCGCTGACCACCCAGGGCAAGATATTGCGCGTGCTGACCGACCAGAGCTTTACGCGGGTCGGCGGCCAGCGCCCGGTCAAGGTCGATGTTCGCTTCCTCTCGGCAACATCGCGCAACCTGGCCGACGAGATCGCCGCCGGGCGCTTCCGCGAGGATTTGTTCTACCGCCTCAACGTCGTGCCGGTGCGAATGCCGTCGCTCAAGGAGCGGCGCGAGGACATCCCCGAGCTGGTCAACCACTTCCTCGCGCGCTTCGCCGCCGAACGGCGCATGCCGACGCCCGTCCTCTCCGACGAGGCGACCGCCGCGCTGCAGGCGCAGGACTGGCCCGGCAACGTCCGCCAGTTGCGCAACATCATCGAGCGCACCCTGATCATGGCGCCGGGCGACCGCGTCCAGTCGATCGAGGTCGACCTGCTGCCACCTGAAATTCTCGACAATCAGGGAACGATCGGCGTGTCGACCGCGACGATGACGATTATGGGTTCGCCGCTGCGCGAAGCCCGCGAGAGTTTCGAGCGTGAATATCTCAAGATACAGATCCGGCGTTTCTCGGGTAACATTTCGCGGACCGCGTCGTTCATCGGCATGGAGCGGTCGGCGCTGCATCGTAAGCTGAAGGCCCTCGGGCTGGGCGACAAACGTGAGGAAGAAGAATAAATATGCCCGACAAGTCATTCTCGTTACAGGATCATTTCCTGAACGGCGTCCGTCGCTACAAGGTACCGGTGACGATCTTCCTGATGAAGGGGGTCAAGCTGCAGGGGATCGTCACCTGGTTCGATCCCTTCTCGCTGCTCCTGCGCCGCGACGGGGTCAGCCAGCTGGTCTACAAGCACAGCATCTCGACCATCATGCCCGCCCATGCACCCGACGATCTGCTCGCCGGGCTCGACCGCGGCACGCGCGAAAGCGTCGCCAGTCGCAAGCCGAGCGCGCTGCAGGACATTTTCCTGGCCGCCGCCGAAAAGCAGCATGAGGCGATGACCATCTTCCTGGTCAATGGCGTCATGCTGCAGGGGGCGATCGCCGGGCACGACCAATTCTCGCTGCTGCTGGAGCGCGGCGGGCAGGTCCAGCTAGTCTACAAACATGCCATGTCGACGCTGCAGCCGGCGCGGCCGCTTCATCTGTCGGGCGAGGAAACCGGCGACGATAATGAGGTCGACGATGCGGCCGACGACGACGGAGACGACAGCTGAGCGTCTTCGACCGGGGCGAGGAAGAGGGGATTTCGCGCGGCGAACGAGCGCTGGTGGTGCTGCCCGACCGCGCCGGGGCACAGTCGCTGCGCTCGATCGAGGCTCGGCTCGACGAAGCGGCGGGGCTGGCCGGGGCGATCGGCGTCGAGGTTGTCGGGCGCAAGGCCTATCGCCTCCGCCAGACGCGGTCCGCCAGCCTGTTCGGCAAGGGTCAGGTCGAGGAGATTGGTCAGCTCGCGAGGGATGCCGACGCGCATTTGCTGGTGATCGACGCGATGCTCACCCCGGTCCAGCAGAAGACGCTGGAGGAGGGGACCAAGACCAAGGTCATCGACCGCACCGGCCTGATCCTCGAGATATTCGGCGAGCGCGCGGCGACGGCGGAAGGGCGGCTGCAGGTCGAACTCGCCCATCTCGACTATCAGGCCGGACGGCTGGTGCGTAGCTGGACCCATCTCGAGCGGCAGCGCGGCGGCTTCGGCTTCCTCGGCGGCCCCGGCGAAACCCAGATCGAGGCCGATCGCCGCCAGATCCGCGACCGCATGGCCAGGATCCGCCAGGAACTGGAACAGGTCAAGCGCACGCGCGGCCTCCACCGTGACCGGCGCCAGCGCGCGCCATGGCCGGTAGTGGCGCTGGTCGGCTATACCAATGCCGGCAAGTCGACGCTGTTCAACCGCATGACCAGTGCGACCGTTTTCGCCGAGGATCTGCTGTTTGCGACGCTCGACCCGACGATGCGCGGAGTACGGTTGCCGGGATATGACAAGGCGATATTGTCCGACACGGTCGGGTTCGTGTCGGACTTGCCGACGCAATTGATCGCGGCGTTTCGTGCCACGCTGGAGGAGGTCGCGTCGGCCGACCTGATCGTCCACGTCCGCGACATCGCCCACCCCGACAGCGTCGCGCAGGCGGCCGATGTCGCCGAAGTGCTGGCGTCACTCGGACTCGACGAGCCCGAATCGCCGCCGCGAATGGAGGCGTGGAACAAGCTCGACTTGCTCGACGGCGACGCCGGCGCGGCGCTGCTCAACGAGGCGGCGCGGCGTGAGGATGTCGTCACCTTGTCGGCTCTGAGCGGGGAAGGGGTCGACCATCTCCGTGCTGAAATCTCTAAGCGGCTGGCGGCGGGGTCGGTGGTTCATCGCCTGAAATTATCTGCCGCCGACGGCGTCCGCCTGGCGTGGCTCCACGCGCGCGGCGAAGTGCTCGACCAGCGCTATGAAGGCGACATGATGCACGTCGCGGTCAAGCTGACCCCGGAGCAATGGTCGCGTTTCCAGGCGCTTTGACCGCCTGCCAGCGGCGCTCCATCTCGTCGAGGTCGCAGTCGGCGAACCCCGGCGTCGCCTCGATTGCGCGGAAGCGCTGCTCGAACTTGCGGTTGGCTTGGCGCAGCGCCTCTTCGGGGTCGATCTTCAGATGGCGTGCGAAGTTGACGACGGCGAATAGCAGGTCGCCGACTTCCTCGGCCTTGTCCTGCGGCGCGGCGTCCTCGATCTCGGCCAGCTCCTCGTCGATCTTGGCGCGCGGGCCAACTTCGTCGGGCCAGTCGAAGCCGGTGCGGGCGGCGCGCTTCTGCAGCTTGGCAGCGCGTTCGAGCGCGGGTAGCGCCAGCGCGACGCCGGCAAGCGCGCTCTGGTCGCCGCCGGCGGCGCGTTCCTTTGCCTTGATTTCTTCCCACAGAGGATGGCCGCCTTCGGTGGCGTCGCCGAAGATGTGCGGATGGCGGCGCTCGAGCTTGTCGCAAATGCCAGCGATGACGTCATCGAGTGTGAAGTGGCCGGCTTCGCGAGCCATTTGCGCGTGAAACACCACCTGCAGCTGGAGGTCGCCGAGTTCGTCCGCGAGCGCCTTCATGTCACCGCGCTGGATCGCGTCGGCGACTTCATAGGCTTCCTCGATCGTGTACGGCGCGATCGACGCGAAATCCTGCACACTGTCCCACTCGCAACCGCGTACCGGATCGCGCAGCCGCTCCATGATCGCAACCAGGCGGGCGAGGCTCGTGGCAAACGTCATCGGTTTCGGTGTGGCAGATTGGCGAGAGTGGTCATTTTCTAGCATCGGCGGTGGATTGCCGGACAACGCAATGGTGTCCACCGGATTCTGGAGAAAACCCAGCGGATTCGGTGGATTGCGACTCGACGCATGAGCGGGGCACCGTCAAAGGAGGCCAAGTTGGTTAAAGCGTGGCTGTCGTTCGTCGCCCGCTATGCCTAGGGGACCAAGGCTGGTCTCAATGTAAATTGACGTTCGCTTCGAGCACTACCTTGAGAAGAGTCAGGATTCCAATGATCTGCGCTGTTCGTACGCGTGTTTTGAGTGCCCTGTTAGTTCCGATTGTGAGTCCGCTCCATGCAGCGCAACCGGCCCTGCCTGACCCGATCATCGTCACCGGTCGGGGTCTCGCTTCGACCCGCGCCGATCCCGCCTATGACGTCATCACCATCGACCGTAAGCGAATTCTCGCCTCGGCCAGTGGTCGGCTCGAAGACGCATTGCGCGACGTCGCCGGGGTCCAGAGCTTCCGCCGCTCGGACTCGCGCTCGGCCAACGCGACCAGCCAGTCGATCACGCTTCGCGGCCTCGGCGGAAATGCGTCGAGCAGGGCGCTGCTGATTCTCGACGGCGTTCCCCAGGCCGACCCGTTCGGCGGCTGGATCAGCTTTCCCGCCTACGCCACCGACCGCCTCGGCCAAGTCCGCGTGACGCGCGGCGGCGGCAGCGGCCTGTGGGGACCTGGCGCGCTCGGCGGTACGGTCGAGCTCGACAGCGCGACGCCCGATCAGCTCGATCCATTCGACGCCCATCTTGCCATCGGCAGCCGCAATTCCCGCGACGCGCGCGGCTCGCTGACGGTCAAAGGGTTGCCGGGGTTCATCACGGCCTCGGGCGCATATGCACGAGGCAAAGGGTTCATCCCGATCGTTGAGGGCCGTCGCGGGCCGGTCGATCATGCAGCGCCGTATCGCCAGTCCTCGGGTGCGGTCCGCGCGGTGGCCGCGCTCGGACCGCTCACCGAACTCCAGGCCAATTTCTCGGCCTTTGACGACCGTCGCAATCGTGGCACCGCCAACACCGACAATCGCGGTCGTGGGGTCGACGGCTCGCTCCGCCTGGTAGGCAAGGGCCCGCTGCGCTGGTCGCTGCTCGGCTACGGTCAGAAACGCCGCTTCGCCAGCCAGTCGGCCGCGATCAACCCGACGCGCACCACCTCGACGTTGACGCTCGACCAATATGCCGTGCCGTCGGCCGGTTGGGGCGCGCGCGCCGACGTCTTGCCGCGGGCGGGCGATATCGAACTTCGACTGGGCGCAGACGTGCGGGCGGTGCGCGGTGAGACCCGCGAATATTATCAATTTGTCGCAGGCGCTGCGACCCGCCGCCGCACTGCCGGTGGTCGCTCGATTACCGCAGGAGCGTTCGCCGACGCGACGCTCGTGCGCGGAGCGTTGATCGCCAATCTCTCCGGCCGGATCGATCATTGGTCGATACGCCACGGCCGCCTGTTCGAGCAGACATTGGCCGGAGCGACTCTCACCGACACTGGCTTCGCCGACCGCGAGGGGTGGCAACCGACTGGTCGGGCCGCGCTCGCCGTGCGGGCCGCACGCGGAGTCACGATGCGTGCCGCCGCCTATCGCGGCTGGCGGCTGCCGACCCTCAACGAGCTTTACCGCCCGTTCCGCGCCGGCGCCGATGCCACCGCAGCCAATGCCGTGCTCAGGCCGGAGACGCTGACCGGTGTAGAGGCAGGCATCGACTGGGCGCCAAGCCCCGATGCCAAGGCCACGCTGACCGTCTTCACCGGCCGTCTGCACGCCGCCATCGCCAACGTCACTGTCGCACGCGGTCCCGGCGTCTTCCCCGGAGTGGGGTTCGTCACCGCCGCAGGCAGCTATCGCCAGCGCGAGAATCTCGACGCCATCCGGACCAACGGCGTCGAACTCGGCTTCGACTTGCGCCACCGTCCGTTCGACCTGCATTTGTCCTATGGTTATGTCGGCGCGCGAGTGGCGGATGACGGCGCTGGACGAGCGCTCAATGACCTCCGCCCGGCCCAGACGCCGAAGCATCAGGGCTCCGCGACAGTCGGCTGGACTGCGCCAAATGATTTGCGACTGTCACTCACCGGCCGGGCAATCTCGCGCCAGTTTGAGGACGACCTCAATCAGCGCTCGCTTGCCTCGGCCTTGACCGTCGATGCCGCCACGTCGTTACCGGTTGGCCGACATTTGGCGATCGGCGTTCGCGGGGAGAATCTGTTCGACCAGCGGGTCGAGGCGGCCATCGCCAGCGACGGCACGGTCGAACGCGCATTGCCCCGCACGCTGTGGCTGGAACTTACCCTGAAATGACTCCGAGCAATGCGCGCGGTGGCGGCGTTCAACACAGGTGAAGGTAGCGGGGGACCCGCGCTGTAAAACTATTTCAATAGTATGATAATATGTATTATGTAAAGTAATGATTATCACGATTGGGCCGCTCAGGGCTGCAGTATCAGCCAGCGCCCCTCGACGCTCCACCGGCTCAACGTCGACAAATAGCTCATCCCGATGACGTTCATGTCGTCATTGTCGGCAATGTAGACTGGCTGGTCGCGGCGATCGATCGATCCGACGATTAGGCTGTCGGCGGTTGCGCTCGACACTTGCACGACGCCGTTGCCGGTCCGCACTTGCTGATCGTGCGCGCCACTGTTCGGAAGCTTGGCTTCGGCCGCCAGCACGCTGCCGACCGTGGTCACGGTTGCGCCACTATCGACCAGGAATTTTGCCGAGACGCCGTTGATCGTCGCCTCGACCCAGAAATGGCCGTCGATCGCCATCGGGATGCGGACGGTCGCGCCTTCGACCACCGGGCTACCGAACGCCTCGGCCTTAAGCCGCTGGCCGACATATTGGAAATTGTCGCGGAACGCGAACAGGATGAAGCCTGCGCCGAAGATCGCGACCCAGGCGAGCAGCATGGTTAACAATTTCGCGATCGGCTCGCGCCGCGACATCAGGCTGCCTAGCACGAGCATCATCGCCATCAGCAGATATAGGCCGCCCATCATCATGTCGTTGGTCATGCCAACACGATCTCCTGCCCGTCATACGCCGGGGCCGCCCAGTCGGGCAATTCGCGGGCCAGTTCGGCCACATCCATGCTGTTGTCGAGATGGGTCAGCAGCAGTTGGCCGACGCCAAGCTCGCGCGCCCAGCCGAGCACGGCGTCGAGATGGGCGTGAGTCGGATGCGGCTTGCGGCGCAGGCAATCGGCAATCCACAGGTCGAGGCCCTGATAGAGAGTCGCCATGTCGTCGGTCATGCTGTTGAAATCGACGGAATAGGCGGCGGATTTCGCGCCCTCGTCTATGCGGATGCCGAGCGAGGTGATCCCGCCATGGGGTTGATCGACGAATCGGAGGCTCGCCGTTCCCAGCGATTCTTCCTCGTCCAGCGGTCTGGCGACGAGCACCGGCCGATAGTTGGTCGAACCTTCGAAGGCGTAGCGAAAGCGGTTCGTCAGCCGTTCGAGCGTCTCGGCCCGTCCGCGCAACGAGACTGGCGCGCCAATAGCCTGTGCAACTGGCCGCAAGTCGTCGATTCCGTGGCAGAGATCGGCATGATCGTGGGTCACGATGACCATATCGAGTGCCGTCACGTCGGCCGCAAGGAGTTGCGCCCTCAAATCCGGCCCGCAGTCGACCAGCAGCCGCTCACCCGCACTTTCAACCAGGATCGCGCTGCGCAACCGCCGGTTTTTCGGTTCGTCAGGATCGCAGCGGTCCCAGTCATTGCCTATTCGGGGGACGCCAGTCGATGTGCCACAGCCCAAAATGCTCAGTTTCACCCGACGGCTTTCCTGAACAGGGTGAAGAAGTTGGCGGTGGTCGTTGCGGCCAGTTCTTCGTTCGACACGCCGCGCAGTCCGGCCACGAATGCCGCAGTGTCGGCCACGAATGCCGGTTCGCAGATCTTACCGCGATTTGGCACCGGTGCGAGAAACGGAGAGTCGGTTTCGACTAGCAAGCTGTCGGCCGGGACGATTTTTGCGGTCTCCTGCAAATCCTTCGCGTTCTTGAACGTCACGATCCCGCTGAGCGAGATATAAAAACCGAGATCGAGCGCGGTACGAGCGAGTGCCTCGCTGCTGGTGAAGCAGTGCAGCACGCCGGTGAGGCTGCCCTTCCCCACCGCGTCGGTCAGCATCGCCGCCGTATCGTCTTCGGCATCGCGGGTGTGGACGACGAGGGGGAGACCGGTGGCGCAGGCCGCGTCGATGTGCGCGGCGAACCGCTCGCGCTGGGCGGCACGGTCGGACTTGTCGTAAAAATAGTCGAGGCCGCATTCGCCGATGGCGATGACCTTTGGATGTGCCGCCGCTTCGATCAGCGCGGCTGCGCCGAGGTCGGGGTGGGCGTCGGCCTCGTGCGGATGGACGCCGACCGTCGCCCACACATCGGGCTCGCGCTCGGCGGTGGCGATGACGTCGGCCCACTCGGCCTGGCGCGTCGAAATATTGAGAAATCCGGCGATCCCGCGCGCGCGGGCGGTAGCGAGAACCTCGCCCTGACGCTCGACGAGGCCGGGGTAGTTGAGGTGGCAATGGCTGTCGATCAGGCTCACGCGGCCTCGACCTTGGGCAGTTCGAGGCGGGGAAAGATCGGGGCTGGCTTGAGAAGGGGGCTAGGCCCAGTGGTCAGCGCTTTATACCATCCAATATTCTCGAGGTCGGCGAAATTGCGCTCGCCGGGCGGGATGCCCATCATGTCGAGAAGTCGATCAATTGACGTGGGCATGACCGGTCGAACAGCAATCGCGAGATCGCGGATACAGAGAAAAAGCGTGGCCAATACGGCCTTCATTCTTTCAGGATCGGCCTTCTTGAGTGCCCATGGCTCCTGCTGCGTGATATACTGATTGCAGGCGAAAACAGCTCGCATCCATTCCTCTAGTCCTTGTGAAAACGCGAACTTTTCGAACTCGCGCGGGATCAAATTTCTGCAGGTATCCGTCACTAGACCCTGCAATTGGGCATCTTCGGGTTTCTCCAGTCCACCCCAAGGAAGTCGTTCCGGGAAGTTTCGATCAATCAAACTGAGGCTGCGCTGCGCCAAGTTGCCGAAACTGTTGGCGAGCTCGGCATTAACGCGGTTGACGATCGCTTCGTGGCTGTAGCTGCCGTCTTGCCCGAAGGTGACTTCACGCAACAGGAAATAGCGCAGCGCATCGACCCCGTAGCGTTCGGCCAGGGCGAGCGGATCGACGACGTTGCCGACGCTCTTCGACATTTTCTCGCCGCGGCTCAGCAGGAAGCCGTGGCCGTAGATCTGCTTGGGTAGCGCGATCTTCGCCGACATCAGGAAGGCCGGCCAATAGACC